>CAXTJW010000066.1:0-13876 GCA_964244305.1 uncultured Acetobacteraceae bacterium | reverse complement strand
CGGTGGTTGACGTGCAGTTCGAGGGCGAACTGCCGTTCATCCAGAACGCGCTGCACGCCAAGAACGGCGATCAGACCCTCGTGCTGGAGGTGGCGCTGGAGTTGGGTGAGAAGACCGTCCGCTGCATCGCCATGGACAGCACCGACGGCATGGTCCGCGGCAGCGAAGTGATCGACACCGGCGCGCCGATCAGCGTGCCCGTCGGGCCGGAGACGCTGGGCCGCATCCTGAACGTCATCGGCGAGCCGATCGACGATCGGGGACCGGTTGGCGAGAAGAAGCGTTATCCGATCCATCGCAGCGCGCCGTCGTTCGAGGAGCAGGCGACCAGCTCCGAGATCCTGGTGACGGGGATCAAGGTCGTGGACCTACTGGCGCCCTACCTCAAGGGCGGCAAGATCGGCCTGTTCGGCGGGGCCGGCGTGGGCAAGACGGTGCTCATTCAGGAACTGATCAACAACATCGCCAAGGCGCATGGCGGCGTGTCGGTGTTCGCCGGCGTCGGCGAGCGCACCCGCGAGGGCAACGACCTGTATCACGAGATGGTCGACGCCGGCGTGATCAAGCTCGGCGACGGCACGACCGAGGGCAGCAAGGTTGCGCTGGTCTATGGCCAGATGAACGAGCCGCCGGGCGCACGGGCGCGGGTGGCGCTGTCCGGCCTGTCGCTCGCGGAATATTTTCGCGACGAGGAAGGGCAGGACGTCCTGTTCTTCGTGGATAATATCTTCCGCTTCACTCAGGCAGGCGCTGAAGTGTCGGCGCTGCTCGGCCGCATCCCGTCCGCGGTGGGCTATCAGCCGACGCTCGCCACCGACATGGGCCAGCTGCAGGAGCGCATTACCAGCACGAAGAAGGGGTCTATCACTTCGGTGCAGGCGATCTACGTGCCCGCAGACGACCTGACAGACCCGGCGCCGGCGACGAGCTTCGCCCATCTCGACGCCACCACCAACCTGAACCGCGCCATATCGGAGAAGGGCATCTATCCCGCCGTCGACCCGCTCGACTCCACGTCGCGCAGCCTCGACCCGCGTATCGTCGGCGAGGAGCACTACACTGTCGCGCGTGAGGTCCAGCGTGTGCTGCAGACCTACAAGAGCCTGCAGGATATCATCGCCATCCTTGGCATGGACGAGCTGAGCGAGGACGATAAGCTCGTCGTCGCCCGGGCCCGCCGCATCGAGCGGTTCCTGTCGCAGCCATTCCACGTCGCCGAGGTGTTCACCGGCAGCCCCGGCATCTTCGTGCCGGTCGCCGACACGGTCCGCAGCTTCAAGGCGATCGTCAACGGCGAGTACGATCATCTGCCCGAGGCGGCGTTCTACATGGTCGGCACCATCGAGGACGCCGTGAAGAAGGCCGAGGGCATGAAGGTCTCTGCCTGATGGCGACGACGCTGCTGGAGATCGTCAGCCCCGACCGGTTGCTGCTGTCGCAGTCGGTAGAGATGGCCGTGATCCCGGCGGCCGAGGGTGAGATGGGCGTGCTGCCTGAACACGCGCCGATGATCGTGCTACTGCAAGGCGGCACGATCACTTTGTACGAAGGCGGGCGTCCAACAAGCCGGCTCTATGTCAGCGGTGGTTTCGCCGAGATCACGCCGGAGCGCTGCACGGTGCTGGCGGACGAGGCCATCCCGGTTTCCGAGCTTTCTCGTCAGATTGCTGATGCTCGTCTGGCCGATGCCGATGCCGCCTATGCTGCGGCAGACAAGACCGACATCCCCGCGCTTGATGCGGCCATGGGCCGCCAGCAGGCTGCCCGGGCCATGGTGGCCGCCGCAACGGCCGCCTAAGTCTGTAACCTAGTTGCAACACAGCGGCGGCAACTTGGCCACGCTCGCAACTTAGCGGCATAGGCTCTGTTATGAAGCGCGGCGTAGAAGCCCAGCCGGCGCTTCAATGGTATAAAGATAGTTTTCTGAATGAAGCATTGGCGGATTGAGGACGTCGCCTGGGACCGGTTCGATCCGGCGCGGGTTGACCCCACTATCATCCCGCTGGTCAAGGCGGCTGCCATGGTCGAACGGAACGGTCTGGATTATGCGGTCTATCTTGGCCGGGTGTTCCAGGATGATCCGGATTTCCGCGCCGCATCCGACAATTGGGCAGTCGAGGAGGTCCAGCACGGCGACGCGCTGGGCAAGTGGGCCATGCTCGCCGATCCCCGCTGGGACTTCGAGGCGGCGTTTGCCCGGTATCGCGCGGGTTATAAGTTGCCGCTCGATGTCGATGCTTCAATCCGCGGCTCGCGCACGGGCGAGTTGATCGCTCGCTGCATGGTGGAAACCGGGACCAGCAGTTACTACACCGCACTCGCCGACGCCACGGACGAACCGGCCTTGCGCGAGGTTTGCAAGCTGATCGCCGCCGATGAATATCGTCACTTCAAGCTGTTCTACGATCATATGCGTCGATATCTGTCACGCGAGAAGCTTGGCTTGGCGAAACGGTTGCAGATCGCCGCCGGACGGATTACCGAAAGCGAGGACGATGAGCTGGCCTATGCCTTCCATTGCGGCAACGAGCCGGAGAGCATGGCTTACAGGCACGAGCGCTGCATCGCAGCGTACATGGGCCGGGCCATGGGATTTTACCGCATCCGTCATATCGAGCGCAGCATCGGGATGATCCTCAAATCGGTCGGCTTGCCGCCGCGAGGCCGGCTTTCCGTTGTTGGCGCGAAACTGGCATGGGCATTCATGCAGCGCCGGCGGCGGAAATTCGCGCGGGATGTCGAGTTGCCGGCGTGATGTTGGCACGGCCTCCGCCGCTTGCTACATCAACAGTGCACGCCGGGTTAGCTCAGATGGTAGAGCACCTGATTTGTAATCAGGGGGTCGCGGGTTCGATCCCTGCACCCGGCATCGGCGCAATCGCTTCAATGGCACGGGCTGCTCGGCTGCTGCCGGCTCGCGACACGGACGACCGCGGCAAATAGCCGGAGCGCGTCGGGGCCGCCTTGATCGGTGAGCGTCCCGCCCTCCATCTCGGTTGCGAGGCACTCGGCCTGGCCGGCAAGGGTCTCGGCAGCGCGCAACAGCGCCTGCCCGGCCAGTTCGAGCTGCAATTCGTCTGGTAAGCTGTCCCATTGGACCCGGCGGACCCGGGGGTGAGCGATAGGCATGGCTGCGATCCCATCTAGCCGTTGTGGCGTTGCGCGATGCCGCAAACTCTGCGGTCAAGCTCTATTCTCGGCCAGGATGGTTAAGACTTACCCCTATAAGCTCAGACAAGATGCAGGATGGCGGTCGATAGTGGTGGAAAGTGCACCTCGATCGTCGCCGGGGCATCCAGCCATATCGGCGGCGTGACGCTGCCCAGCATGACGACCTGTCCGGCACGCAGGCCGCCGAAGGCTGCCACCTCGTCCGATGCCGCCAGCCAGGCCAGAGCCGCCATCGGGTCCCCGAGCAAGTCGCCGCCGAAGCCTGCACCGCGCTGCTCGCCGTCGACATGCAGGCTCCCGGCAAGGCCACGGAGATCAAGTTCGCGCCAAGCCGCATACGACGTGCCGAGGATCGCGCCGGCATGGAATACCTGGTCGGCCACCAGCGTGGGCGTGCCGAGTGCGTCAAGCGGGGCGTAGCGGTTCTCGACGATCTCGATCGCCGCCATCAACTCGCCTACGGCAGCGGCGGCCTCCGCACTGCTGCATGGCCCGGCGGAGAGATCATGGGCCAGCACGACCGCAAGCTCGCATTCGACGCCGGGGCGCAGAAATGTGGTGAAGCTCAAGGTGCTACCGCTGCCGTGTAGCCCGGCCTCGGCCATGAAGCCTGCTGCCGGGCCAGGTAGCCCCAGATACTCTTGCATCTGGCGCGTGGTGGCGCCGATCTTGAAGCCGGCCGGCGGCAGCGCTCCCGACAGGCGCGCCATGGCGAGTTGCGCTGCAATACCGTCCGCCAAGTGGCTCGGGGCAAGGCCGGGGGGCAACGGGTCCAGCACGCGCCGGGCTCGCCGGTTTGCAAACAGCGCCTGGGCCGTCTTGTCGGCATCGAACGTGCCGAGCATCAGGGCACCCGCGTCAGTTCATAAAGCGCCACGGTCGCGGCCGCCGACACATTGAGGCTTTCCATCAGGCCGGGCAGTGCCAGGCCGGCAATCTCATCGCAGGTCTCGCGCGTCAATCGGCGCAGGCCGGCGCCTTCCGCACCCAGCACGAGCGCCACGCGACGCTCATGCAGCGGCTCGCCCCGCAATGGGGCACCGCCGCTGTCCAAACCGATGACCCACAGCCCGGCCGCCTTCAACGCCGCCAAGGTGCGGGCGAGATTGACCGCGCGCAGCAGCGGGATCTGTTCGAGTGCACCAGACGCAGCCTTGGCCAGCACGCCGGTCTCCTCCGGCGCATTGCGGTCTTGGGTGATGACGCAGGCCGCGCCAAAGGCCGCGGCGCTGCGCAGCACGGCGCCGATGTTGCGTGGATCGACGACTTGGTCGAGCACGATGACCGGACCCGTGCGCTCCAGCACGGCCGAAAGCACCGGCGGCGCGAGTAAATCGGCCAACAGCCCGGCGCCCTGATGCACCGTGTCGCGTCCGAGCAGATGGTCCAGCTTGGCGCGGTCGACGCGCTCTGGCGCCAGCGGCCAGGGTTGCGGCAGGCGGGCGGCGAGCGTCGCCTCCGCCTCTTCCGTCAGCAGCAAACGCTTCAGGCGGCGACCTGGGTTGGCCAGCGCTGCCGCGACGGGGTGCAGGCCGTGCAGCCATACGCTGCCGCGCGGTGCAGCCGGACCCTGCGCCGCACGCGGTGTCGGCGCGATCGGGCGGGCGGCAGCAACGGGTGCACGGAGCGTCGTGCTGCGGACCTCCACGGGCGCCGGTTCTGCATCGGGCCGCGGTGGGCGCGGCTGGCCGAGGCGCGGCGCCCGGGCGGCTGCGGCGGCCCGGGCTTCCGGATCGGGCGCGCGGCTTGGCCGGGGACCGGACGCGCGGTCTGGCGGGCCATGCCGGTTGGGGGCTTGCCGGACGGGCTCACGCGGCGGCCGCGGACTGACGGCGTCTGCGTCCCGCTTGGCGCCGGGCCGGGCAAAGCCACCTCCGGCGCGCTTTGCCCCGAATGGCTTGGCCCCGACTGGCTTCGCCACGAAAGATTTGGCGCCCGGCGGCCGGTCCGCTCCGCCGCGGCCAGATGGCGTGCCGTTGCCGGCCTTCGAGGAGCCGCCGGTCCGGTCGGGATTTTTGGTGCGCATCCCCGTTCTATACAGGCGAGCGGCGACGAATGACAGCGAGGCCATACGCTCAAGCCATGCTGCGCCCCAGTTTGGACCTGCCCAGACTTACTTTTGTGCGCGGTCCAATGGTTGACATCCAAGCCTGTTCAGCGCTACCCCGCCCGTCCGGTGAAAGCCCACGACCCGGCGGAGGGGTGCCCGAGTGGCTAAAGGGGGCGGACTGTAAATCCGCTGCTGTAACGGCTACGTTGGTTCGAATCCAACCCCCTCCACCATCGTATTCTGATCAGGCTATCTCCACGACGACAGGGACATGGTCCGACGGCTGGTTCATGCCGCGCTCATTGCGGTCGGGCACGGCCGAGACCAGACGCTCCGCCAAGCCCGGTGACAGCAGCGCATGGTCGATGCGCAGCCCCTGGTCCCGCGGCCAAGCGCCGGCCTGATAGTCCCAAAACGTATAAACCGGCCCAGACGGCTGCACGGCACGGACGGCATCCGTTAGGCCAAGCCACTTCAGCGTACGAAACCGTGCCCGCGTCTCCAGCCGCACCAAGGCGTCGGCCGCCGACAGCGTGCCCGGCGCAAAATCCTCATCGGTCGGGCAAACATTGTAGTCGCCCGCCAACAGCATCGGCTGATCCGCGTCGAGCAATGCCTGGGCGCGGTCCGCCAGCAGCTCCATCCAACGCAGCTTATAGGCGTATCCCGCGTCGCCACCGGAATTGCCATTTGGCAAGTACAGGTTGCCGACCGTGATCGGCCCCGCCGCGTCGGGCACCTTCACCTCGATATACCGCGCCTGCGCGTCATCGTCCGGCAGCCCGGGCAGGGCGCGACGCGTGACCTCGACCGGAATGCGGGAGAGGATCGCCACGCCGTTATACGATTTCTGCCCAACCACGCTGGCCGCATAGCCGACCGCTTCGAAGGCGGCGGCGGGAAACTGCGCCGCCTCGCATTTGATTTCCTGCAGCAACAGCAGGTCCGGCTGCACCCGCGCGAGCCAATCGGCCACTAGCCGCTCGCGCATACGCACGGAGTTGACGTTCCAGGTCGCGATCCGCACCGGGCGCCGCTAGTCCGCCGTGAACTCAGCCAGCCGCGATTTCAATCGACCGCGAAGCTGGTGCCGCAGCCGCAGGCCGAGGTCGCATTCGGGTTGCGTATGGTGAAGTGCGCCCCCATCAGCTCGTCGGTATAGTCGAGCTGCGAGCCGGCCAGCAGGTCCATGCTCGCGCTGTCCACCAGCACGCGGGCACCCTGCGCCTCAACGACCAGATCGTCCGGCTGGGCGGTTTCGTCCAGCTCGAACTTGTATTGGAAGCCGCTGCAGCCGCCGGCCAGCACGGCGACGCGCAAGGCGGCTGGCCGAGCCTGCGCGGCAACGATCTCCGCCACGCGCTCGGCAGCACGGTCGGACACGGAAAATCGGGCGACTTCGCTGATGCTGTTCATATGCAGGACATAGCGCGTCCAGGACCCAGATTGAAGATGCCGTCGTATCGGTGTTAAGCCCGTAGCCACCATATTGTCAGGTCCATGCACCACGCCCCCTACGCCGTCCGGCCCGATACCTCCCGCGGGCGCCTGCATCCGGAGCCGGAAAGCCCCGGCCGCAGCCCATGGCAGCGCGACCGCGACCGGGTGATCCACAGCTCGGCCTTCCGCAAGCTACAATACAAAACTCAAGTCTTCGTTAATCACGAGGGCGACTACTACCGCACGCGGCTGACCCACAGCCTCGAGGTCGCGCAGATCGCCCGCTCCGTTGCGCGCGAATTGCGCTTGGACGAGGACCTGACCGAGGCGCTGGCGCTGGCGCACGACCTGGGCCATCCGCCGTTCGGCCATGCGGGGGAGGACGGGCTGAACAACTGCATGAAGGCCTATGGCGGCTTCGACCACAACGCCCAGAGCCTTCGCATCGTGACCAAGCTCGAGAGCCGCTACGCCGCGTTCGACGGCCTCAATCTCACCTGGGAGACGCTGGAGGGCCTCGCCAAGCATAATGGCCCGCTACGCCACCCGCCGCCCTATATCGCGGAGTATAATGCGCGCCATCCGCTCGATTTGCATTCACAGGCCGGGGGCGAGGCGCAGGTGGCGGCGATGGCCGACGACATCGCCTATCACAGCCATGACCTCGACGACGGCATGCGCGCCGGGCTATTCGGGCCGGACGACGTCGCGCATCTGCCGGTGGTCGGCGCGTCGCTGGCGCTGGCCCGGCGGGCGAGCCTCGACGTGCCGCCGCCACGGCTGCGGCACGAGACGATCCGCCGGGTGATCAACAGCTTCGTCCTCGACTTGACCGAGGAGAGCCGGCGACGGATCGCAGCGCTCGACCCTGTGGACGCCGAGGCGATCCGCCGCGCCAAGAAGCCGGTGATCGCGTTCAGCCCGGCCATGGCGGAGGCGAACCGCGCCGTTAAGGAGTTCTTATACGCCCGCATGTATAGGCACTGGAAAGTGAACCGCATGAGCAACAAAGCGCGGAGGGTGACGGAGTCGCTGTTCACGCTGCTGCATGAGGATACCAGCATCCTGCCGGATGGCTGGCGCGCGCGTGCCGGCGAAAAGGACGGCCCGCGTGCGGCGCTGACGGTTGCGGACTATATTGCCGGCATGACGGACCGCTTCGCCTTGGACGAGCATCGCCGCCTGACCGACCCCTTCATCACCGGCTAGCAGGATTTTTCAGTGCCAGAAAACATCTACGCCCGCGTGCGCATTGCCGTGGTCGCCGCGCTGCATAGGGTTGTGCCCGATCTGCCGGCCGACGTGGCCGCCCGGGTCGAAGTGAGTCCGGCGCGCGAGGCCACGCATGGCGACATGGCGACCAATGCCGCGATGGTCAGCGCGAAGGCCGCCCGGCAGGCTCCCGCCCGGATTGCGCAGGCGCTGGCGGCGGCGTTGGCTGACGGTGCCGACGTGCTGCGTGCCGAGCCGGCTGGACCGGGCTTCGTGAACCTGCATCTGCGTCCCGAGAGCCTGCGTGCGACGTTGCCGGCGATACTGCGCGAGGGCGAGGCCTTCGGCGGGAGCGACGCGGGGCAGGGCCGCCGGGTGAACATCGAGTATGTTTCCGCCAATCCGACGGGCCCCATGCACATCGGGCACTGCCGCGGCGCCGTGGTGGGCGATGCGCTGGCGAATTTGCTGGCCAAGGCCGGGTTCGCGGTGACCAAGGAATACTACATCAACGACGCCGGGGCGCAGGTGGCGGCGCTGGCGTGGGCGGCCTACTGGCGGTATCTGCAGGCCGTTGGCACACCCTTAACAGAAGACGAGTTCGCCGCCGCGGTGCCTGGCGGCCTGCAATACCGGGGCGACTACCTCATCCCGGTCGGCGAGGCGCTGCGGGCCGAGCACGGCGACAAGCTGGCCGGGCCGGGCGGCGCAGTGGCCGACCCGGCGCTCTGGTTCGATCGGGTCCGCGTCTTCACGGTCGCCGCGATGATGGCCTCGATCCGGGCGGACCTCGCGCAACTCGGCGTGCAGCCCGACGTGTTCACCTCCGAGCGAGCGCTGCTGGAAACCGGGGCGCCCGACCGGCTGATCGACCAATTGCGGGCGCAGGGCCTGATCTATGAGGGCGTGCTGGAGCCGCCGAAGGGCAAGACGCCGGACGATTGGGAGCCGCGCGAGCAGACCCTGTTCCGCGCCACCGATTTCGGCGACGACGTCGACCGGCCGCTGCGGAAGTCGGATGGGTCGAACACCTATTTCGCCAACGACATCGCCTACCACGCGGATAAGATCGACCGCGGCGCGGAGCTGCTGATCGACGTCCTGGGTGCGGACCATGGCGGCTACGTGTCGCGGATGAAGGCCGCGGTGAAGGCCATCGCCGGCAATCGCCCCGTGCGGCTGGAGGTCGTGCTGTGCCAGATCGTACGGGTGATCCGCGGCGGCGAGCCGGTGCGCATGTCGAAGCGCGCCGGCACCTACGTGACGCTCGCGGACCTGATCGACGAGGTCGGGCGCGACGCGGTGCGCTTCACCATGCTGACGCGCAAGCCCGACGCACAAATGGACTTCGACCTCGACGCCGTGGTGGCGCAAACGCGCGAGAACCCGGTGTTCTATGTGCAGTATGCCCACGCCCGTTGCCGCTCGGTGCTGCGTGCGGCGACGGAGACCTACGGCGCCGCGGCCGTCGAACACAGTGCATTGGCCGAGGCTCCGCTGGACAGCCTGCAGGACGACGCGGAGTTGGCGCTGATACGGCGGCTGGCGTCGTGGCCGCGCACGGTGGAAAGCGCGGCTTCTGCACAGGAACCGCACCGAATCGCGTTTTTTCTCTATGACTTGGCGGGTGACTTTCATATGCTGTGGAACCGCGGTCGTGATGACTCGGCACTGAGGTTCCTGCAAGCGGACCGGAGGGTCGAGACGATGGCCCGGCTGGCTTTGGTCGCTGCGACGGCGACCGTGATCCGTTCCGGCCTGGCGGTGCTGGGGGTGGGACCTGTCGAGGAGATGCGCTGAACCGTGCCCAACGACATCCAGATTCCCAGCGCGGTCGGCAGTTCGGGCGCATCGCGCTCATCGTATCGGGCACGCCGTCCCGGTATGGACCAGGGCACGAAGTATCTGCTGTGTGCGGCGGCCGGATTGGGTGGGCTGCTGCTCGCGGGGATGGCAAGCTGGGCGCTGATCGGCGGGCATGGCTCGGCCATCCCGGTGATCGAGGCCGACAGCCGGCCCATCCGGGTGAAGCCGGAGAACGCGGGTGGGATGCAGGTGGCCGGTGCCGAGGATCAGGTGATCGGCGGACACGGCGCCCGGACCCAGAGCATGGCGCCAGCCGCAGAGGTTCCCGCACCGCAGGCCTTGCGGGCGCAAAATCCGTCGCCTGTGCGTGCGGCGGCGGTTCCGGCGGCGGTTCCGGCGGCGCCCAGCGTGCAGGCGGAGCCAGCGCCGGCCAGCCCGCCAGCCGCTGTGCCGCAACGCCCCGCTGCGCCCGCATCCGTCCCGGTTCAGCCAATTCGTGCGGGCGTCATCTCCGCTGCGGGTCCGGTCGTGCAGCTCGCCGCAGTAGATAGCGAGCAGGTAGCCCAGTCGGAGTGGCAGCGGCTCGCCAAGCGCATGCCGGACCTGCTGAACGACCGCCGGCCGCTCGTGCAACGGGCGGAGCACGACGGGCACGTCGTCTGGCGCGTGCGCACCGGAGGATTTGCCGATATCGCGGAGGCGACCGGGTTCTGCGCCCGCGTGCGTTCCAAGGGCGGGGCCTGCTCGATCGCCAATTTCTGACCGGCTCGGCGTGCGGGCCGCGATCGTCGGCATCGCCGGCCTGACGCTTCGGGACGACGAGGCGGCCCTTTTCCGCGAATACCGGCCCGCGGGCGTCATCCTGTTCGCCCGCAACGTCTGCGATCCCGGACAACTGGCGGTGCTCATCCAGTCACTACGCGACGTGCTGCCGGCCCATGGCGTGATCGCCGTCGATCAGGAGGGCGGCCGGGTCGCGCGCTTGCGTCCGCCGTATTGGCGCGTCCACCCGGCGGCGGCGCTCATCGGCGCAATGTCCGATCGGGACCGGGCGGCCGGGGATCGGGCCGCATGGCTGACCGGAGCGCTTATTGGACTGCAGTGCAAAGACGCGGGCTTCGACGTGGTTTGCGCCCCGGTGCTCGACCTGCAGGTCGGCGGCGCGCATCAGGTCGTCGGCGACCGCGCCTACTCGACCGAGCCGGACATCGTGGCCCGTCTCGGCCGCGCAGTGGCGGATGGGTTGCTTGCGGCCGGGATACAGCCGGTGGCGAAGCACGCGCCGGGCCACGGCCGGGCCATGGTCGACAGCCACCTCGACCTGCCGCGCGTCGACGCGGTGCAGAGTCTCGCCGACGACATGCGTCCGTTTGCGCTCTGTGCGGCGCTGCCATGGATGATGACCGCGCACATCCTATATGCTGGGCTCGACGCCAATCAGCCGGCCACGTTGTCCCCGATCGTGATCCGGCAGGCCATCCGGGGCCGGATCGGCTTCCAAGGAGTGCTCGTGTCTGACGATCTTGCGATGAAGGCCCTGACCGGCAGCCCCGGCGAGCGTGCGGCTCGGGCGGTGGCGGCTGGCTGCGACATCGCGATGCACTGCAGCGGCGTGCTGTCCGACACCGCCGATGTGCTGAACGAGTGCCCCGGCCTTACCGGCGCTGCCCTGGAGCGGCTTGCCGCAGCGCGGAACATGGCAGCCGTCGCGCGACGGCAGTTGGACGGCGCGGCGCTGTCCGACGAACGCGACGCGTTGCTCGCCCCACAGCCGTCCGCATGATGGGTTTCCTGCTGCAGATTGCCGTTGCGGCGATCCCGGTCATCTTCGCCATCACCTTGCACGAGGCCGCGCACGGCTACGCAGCACTCGCATTGGGCGACGATACCGCAAAGAGCATGGGCCGGCTGTCGATCAACCCGCTGCGGCATGTGGACCGGGTCGGCACCCTGCTTTTGCCGGGCATGCTGATGGTTGGGCAGCTGCTGACGATCGGGCGGGTGGTGTTCCTGTTTGGCTGGGCGAAGCCGGTGCCGGTCTCGGCGTGGCGGTTCGCCAACCCGCGCCGGGGCATGATGCTGGTCGCGGCGGCCGGCCCGGCGGTCAATTTCTTTCTGGCCTGGCTGGCGGCGCTGCTGATCCACGGCGAGACGCTGCTGCCGGACGCAGCGGGCGACGTCGTCGACACGATGCTGCAGACGTTCATACTGGCGAACCTGGTGTTGGGCCTGTTCAACCTGCTGCCGATCCCGCCGCTCGACGGCGGCCGCATCGTCGTCGGCTTGCTGCCCGAACGGCTCGCCATGGCCTGGGCCCGGCTTGAACGCGCCGGCATTTTCATTGTCCTGCTGCTGGTGTTCCTGCTGCCCCGCCTGCTGGCCGAGTTCGGCATTCAGTTCGATCCGGTCGGACGCGCGCTCAACACCGGCCTGCCTTGGGCCTTCAACCTCGTCTACCGCCTGGCATTCCATGACGCCTGACGCTCCCCGGCCGGACGCGAGGGTCCATGGGTTGCGACGGAAGCCTGCGGCGGATCGGCTGGTGATGGCACTGTGGCGTGGGCGCATCGAACCCGCGGCGATGCGGTTCCACAGCCTTCGGTCCCGTGCTACTCAACCGCCGAAGGGACGCAGCCTGCCATGTTCGATCTAGCCTGGTCTGAAATCGCCTTGATCGGTGTGGTCGCGCTGATCGCGATCGGGCCGAAAGACATGCCCGTCGCCATCAAGACCGTGGCGCAGATGGTCAAGAAGGCCCGGCGCATGGCGGGCGAGTTCCAGACCCACGTGGACGAAATGGTGCGCGAGGCGAACCTGCACGAGGTGCGCGACCAGATCAACGACATCCGCCGGATGGACATCAAGGGCAAGATCATGAGCGCCGTGGACGGCGACGGCTCGATCCGCCGCACCATGAACGACAGCCCGTTCAATGCCACTCCCTCGCCGACCATCACCCCGCCGCCTGTACCCACGGTCGTGAACGAGCTTCCAGCCGACGCAAACGCCGATGCTGCGGCGTCGTCCCATGCGGATCATGCGATCGCGGCGCCCGAGCCAGCGCCGGCTTTCATTCCGCCGAGCGAGGCCGTGGCGTCGGTCGAGGCCCCGCCGCCGATGATCCCGCCGGCCTACACCGATCCTCGGAGCGCGCCGTCCGCCCAGCATGAGGCAGCCGCCCATCCTGCGTCGCAAGCGTAACCCGCCCAGCTCCAGGACAATCCAGGAACATCATCGTGGCCTCGCAGGACGTGCCGACCGACGACCCCATCAACGACAAGGCGATGCCGCTGCTCGATCACCTGATCGAGCTGCGCACCCGGCTGCTGTGGTCGATGGGCGCGTTCCTGCTCTGCTTCATCGTCTGCTACTACTTCAGCCGCGGCATCTATTCGTTCCTGGCGCAGCCGCTCGCGGACATCCTGGTTACGAAAACCGGGCAGAATCGCCGGCTGATCTTCACGGCGCTGTACGAGGCGTTCTTCACATATCTCAAGGTCGCCTTCTTCGGCGCAGCGTTCATCTCGTTCCCGGTCGTCGCCTCGCAGGTCTGGCTGTTCGTAGCGCCGGGCCTGTATCGGAGCGAAAAGAAGGCGTTCCTGCCGTTCCTGGTCGCCACGCCCGTATTGTTCCTCGCCGGCGCCGCGCTGGCCTACTACTTCGTGTTCCCAGCGGCCTGGACCTTCTTCCTCAGCTTCGAGTCGCCCGACGGCGGCGGCGGCCTTCCGGTGCAGCTCGAGGCCAAGGTCAGCGAATATCTCGGCCTGGTCATGCGGCTGATCTTCGCCTTCGGCCTCGCATTCCAGCTGCCGGTGCTGCTGACGCTGCTGGCGAAGGTCGGCATCGTATCGTCGCGCGGGCTGAAGAAATACCGGCGGTATGCTTATGTCGGCATGTTCATCGTTGCCGCGATCATTACCCCGCCGGACGTCATCACCCAGACCGGCCTCGCCGTTCCGCTTATCCTGCTTTACGAGATCTCGATCATTACCGCCGGGCTGGTCGAAACGAAGCCGGTCGACGTCTGATGCACGACATCAGGGCCTTGCGCACCGACCCGTCCGGTTTCGACGCTGCCTTGGCCCGGCGCGGGATGCCTCCCGTCGCGGATCGGCTGCTGCAGATCGACATCGAACGCCGCAGCGCGCTGACCGTCGTGCAGGACAAGCAGTCCCGCCGCAATACGCTCGCCAAGCA
>CAXTJW010000065.1:0-14194 GCA_964244305.1 uncultured Acetobacteraceae bacterium | reverse complement strand
AACGGCGTCGGCACGTCGCGCGCGGTGCGCATCTTCAAGACCTATGGCCAGCAGGCGATCGCGCTGATCACCGAGAACCCTTACCGGCTCGCACGCGACATACGCGGTATCGGCTTTCGCACCGCGGACTTGGTGGCGGCCAAGCTCGGCATCGAGAAAACGGCGATGATCCGGGTGCGGGCCGGGTTGTCGTTCGGCTTGGCCGAGGCGACGGGGCAGGGGCACTGCGGCCTGCCGGTGGCTGAGCTGACCCGCAGCACTGCGGAGCTGATCGAGGTAGACCCTGCGCTGATCGAGACGGCGCTTGGGCTGGAGCTGCGGGATGGCGATCTCGTGGCCGACACCGTGGATGGTGAGGCTTGCGTGTTCCTGGCCGGGCTCTACCGCTCGGAGCAGGCAATTGCCGAACGGCTACGGATGCTGTCCAAGGGCTGTCCGCCCTGGCCGGCGATCGACGCCGGCCGTGCAATCCCCTGGGTGAAGCGCAAGACAGGGTTGGCGCTGGCGCCAAGCCAGGTGGAAGCACTGCGGCTCGCGGTGGCGGCCAAGGTGCTGGTGATCACCGGCGGCCCAGGCGTGGGCAAGACGACGCTGGTGAACTCGATTCTGAAGGTGCTCGGCGCCAAGGAGGTCGATGTGGCGCTGTGTGCGCCCACAGGCCGCGCCGCCAAGCGCTTGACGGAGAGCACCGGCTTGGAGGCTCGCACCATCCACCGCCTGCTCGAGGCCGACCCGAAGACCGGCGGGTTCAAGCGCGGTGAGGCGCACCCGCTCGACTGCGGCCTGCTGGTGGTGGACGAGTGCAGCATGGTGGACGTTCCGCTGATGCGCTCGTTGCTGCAGGCACTGCCCGACCACGCGGCGCTGTTGCTGGTGGGCGACGTGGACCAGCTGCCGAGCGTGGGGCCGGGCCAGGTGCTGGCGGACGTGATCGCCTCGGGTGCCGTCCCAGTCATCCGGCTCACCGAGGTGTTTCGCCAGGCGGCTGCGAGCCGGATCATCACCAACGCCCACCGGATCAACCAAGGACAGATGCCGGAGATGACTGCGCCGGAGGGCTCGGACTTCTTCTTCGTGGTCGCCGATGAGCCGGAGGATGCAGCACGCAAGCTGCTGGCCGTAGTGCGAGACCGCGTGCCGGCGCGCTTCGGCCTCGACCCGGTACGCGACGTCCAGGTCCTGTGCCCGATGAACCGGGGCAGCCTGGGCGCCCGCACGCTCAACATCGAGCTGCAGCGGGTGCTGAACCCGCCGGGTGCCGAGCGCGTCGAGCGGTTCGGCTGGACGTTCTGTCCCGGCGACAAGGTCATGCAGGTGACGAACGACTACGAGCGCGACGTGTTCAACGGCGACCTCGGCCTCATCACCGGCATCGACATGGAGGAGGGCGCGCTGACGGTCAGCTTCGAGGGACGCGAGGTGGAGTATGGCTTCGGCGAGCTGGACGAGCTGGTGCTGGCCTATGCGACGACGATCCACAAGGCGCAGGGGTCGGAGTATCCGGTCGTGGTGATCCCGCTCGCGACCCAGCACTACGCCATGCTGGCGCGCAACCTTCTGTATACCGGCGTGACCCGTGGCAAGCGGCTGGTGGTCATTGTCGGACAGCGCAAGGCGCTCGCGATGGCGGTCAGGAACGGCGGCACGCGCCGGCGCTGGTCGAAGCTGCACGAGTGGCTGAGGCCGAAGCTGCAGCTCGCAGGTCCATCCCATCAGAATGGTGCTCGGACGAGGTCGGGGGTCGGGCAAGCTTAGCGGTCGGCAGAAACAGGCCTATACCGTCAGGTTATGAAGCCAGTCGAAACCGTCGCCTACGATGAACGGCGGTACTCTAACAGGGCCGTTCATCAGCGCCGAAGATCGTAGGGGCGACGGCCGAGCCGACGCACGGCGTAGACATGCTTCTTGTCGAGATGGCCTCGTCGCTCAGTCCGATGTCGCCGCATGCCAATACTCGCAGGTCCGAGCGTGAGCGATCCGCGCCCGCGTGGCACTCTCGTAGCCGCGGAAGAAGGCGCACTGCAGCGCATGAAGCACAACGCAGCGCGGACCGCCTGCCGGTCCGCACATGCGCGGCGGCGGGCGGCGCACCCAGCCGATGGCCGAGTAGCGTGCCCCGCACCGGAACGCCCGCTCGCAGTCACGCTCGTGCCGCTCCGCCTCGGAAAGCTCCGGCCGCGGCTTGCGCACCCGGTGAGCGGGCCTCGGCCCGGCTTGGAACCCGAGCAAGCCCGCAGTTCCTCTTTGGTATGGCGACCTACCGAGACGCTTAGGGCCTTGCGGGGCAGAGTGGCACGAGTGGGACGCTGTCCTCATGAAATGGTCAGTCTTCCCGCCCAGACCAAGGCGACGTCACCCTGGAGCCGGCGACGGATAGCGCCTGGCGCAACCAGATACTCGGGATCCCGGACAGCACGAACATCGTCGCGAACGCTGCTGCAGCCCAAGGCGCGGTGCTCGACCAGGACAGCAATGCCTGGTCCGCCGTTTGCTCGAACGTGACCGCCACGAAGCGGGGCATCGTGAGCAACACCCAGAACGTGGCGACGCCTATTCCGCACAGCGCGCCTCCGGCCGCACGAGCAATGAAATGCTTCGCGATTGGAGAACAGGGCATGGTGTCAAGCACTTCCCGGAGCACGGCTCGGACGGCTAACCAGACTGCGGCAGCGGCAATGGCGAGACCGACGCCGATCGAAAAGTCCAGGGCTGTCTCAGCAGCGTGCATGGCCGGCCAGCGGTCGAGGACGTCACACACCTGCGCTTCGGTCGAGAGTTGCAGCGACAGCGGAGAGACGTTCGCAGTCCCGACGACCTCAGGTTGCCATTTGGTGCACGCCTGGATCGCATCGGCTACTTGCTGCTGCAGCTCCGGCGATGGATTGATCCGATGCATGATCTGCGGCGGAGGCGGCAAAGAACGCGGAACAGCGCCATCGGTGGTCTGTTCAAGCGGCATGGGTTGCGTCCTTTCCGGGTGAGGTCGGTGAGCTCAGGCTGGCGGCGTCGGCCTGAAGGCCGAGCGCCGCACGGTCGATCGCGGGATGATGGATCGGCTCGCCGGCCAGGCACTCGGCCGCGTAGTGGTCGCGCGATCCTCGCGCCTCGACGTAGGGGTTGGGCATGCCGAGGCTGTGCAGGGCGTACCAGAGCCGGCGGTCGACCAGCTTGAGCCAGTTGAACTGCGCCGGCGCCATTACGCCGGCCCGCTTGCGGGCATGGTCCAGCACGGCAAGCATGGCCGTCGACTGGAAGGCGTGCCGGGCCGCGGCCTTCGTGCAGGCCTCGGCGTAGACGGGATCGCGCAGGATCAGGTCGGCCTGGGCGACCACTGCCGCCGGCAGCTCGGGCGGTGCGTCGCCCTTCGTGCGGGACAGCGCTTCGGCGAGGTCGCCCAGGAAGCAGGCGGCCTCCTCCCGCCGCCGCGCAGCGTGCAGCCCGAAGCCGGCAAACAGGCAGCGCACGTGCGCGGGCGCCTGCGCCACCCCGGTCCAGGGCGGGCCAAGCTGGCAGGCCAGCTCCCGCCGCGCCCAGTCCGGCCGGTAGCCCCGGCGCGGGTCCCAGGCGTGGGCCTTGATCCATTCCGGGGCGTGCAGCGCCACGTCGGACGGCCGCGGCCCGCCTTCGATGCGGGGCGCCACCATGTCCTGCGATCGTCCAACGAAGGCCGTGGCGTAGCGGTGGAACGCGCCCTGCGCGTGCGGCAGGGTGTCGAGGTCGAGCCGCGCACGGAAACGGCGCGACGGCGCGCGCACCAGGGCCAGCATCGCCAGCATGACGAGGAGCCCCGCTGCCGGCCAGCGCACCGCCTCGCCCACGAAGGTGAACAAGCGCCACAGCGCGGCTGCCGACACGCTGGCGGGATCGGCATGGACGACGTTGGCGTCGAGAGGCGCATAGTAGTCGGTGAAGCGCCCGATCAGGCTGAGCTCGGCGTGCTTCCAGGCCAGCAGGACGGCGCTGACCCTGGCGTGCAGCAGCCACCACAGCTCGACGGAAAACGCGAGGCCGGCGCCGCCCAGGATAAGCAGCGCCAACAGGGGCGCCCCGTGGGTGCCGTGGCGCGGCTCAGCCATTGCGGTGCCCCGCCAGCATGCGGCGCGCGGTGGCGAGCACACGGCGCAGATAGCTGGCCTTCAGGTCGGAGCGCCCCGAGTGGTAGCGGCCCACTCCGTCCCAGAAGTCGCCGTGCGCGTCGGCGAGCGAGCGCTGCAGGATCCACGCCGCCGCGTCGGCGTTGCCGCAGAAGTTGTCGCGCAGGATCGGGAACGCCTCCGCCACCGGCAGCGCCCAGTGCTGCGCCACGGCGGGCAGCCAGATCTCGTTCACCTGGAACGGGCCGATGTCGACGGTGCCGTTGCCGTTGCCGCTGACCTCGCCCAGCCGGCCGTCCTCGACCTGCAGCAGCATCAGCAGTACGGCCGGCGGTACTCCGTTCACCCGCGCCGCCACCCGCACGCAGGCACGGAACACGACGGCCCCGTCCTGGCCCGGCGGCACCAGCGTCACTGGGCCGGGCGCATTCCGATACGACGACGCCTGGCTCGCACCCGTCGTGCACAGGAGCAAGGCGAGGGCCAGCGGGAGGGTCTGGGAGCAGCGGATAGCGTCAGCCCTTTCGCGCGCGTGTGGCGGCCACAGACGCTGCCGCCGCGGGCAGGACCGGCGCCGGGTCGGGCAGGGCGTCCCGGATGACGCGCACGAGGTCGTTGAGCACGAGGCCGGACGGCCCCACGGCGCGGTGCATGGCTTCCAGGATGCACAGCAGCATGGCCGACAGCGAGCCGGCGCGGGCGCCGTGGATGCGAAAGCCGAGCAGGGCGTCGGGATCGGGCTGGATGTCGAGCCCAAAGCCGGCGCCGGTCGCCTCGCGCCACACCGCGTCGGCGGCGACGGCGAACACCGGCAGCAGCCCGTCCGGCGCCCCCGCCGTCTCCGGCCGCACCGGCGCGGTGCAGCCCGACGGGTCGCGCAGCAGCAGCGCCGGCCCGGACTGCGCGAGCAGGCCCGCCAGCAGCAGGCCCAGCCGCTCTAGGTCGAACGTGCTCTCCATATCCCCCACTCCCTCAGGCAAATCGCCGCTTCTTGCGGTAGGGGACCGCGGGCCGGGTGCGGCCCACGACGAGGCGACGCAGCGTGCGCACCAGCGCCGGCAGCGACAGGCCGAGCCACTCCAGGGCGGCGAACACCAGCGCGCCCACCACGGCGACGTAGAAGGTCCACCAGCGCATGTGCCCGAGCCACAGCACCGAGGTGATCAGCACGCGCGCGTCGAACGGCCCGAGCCGCACCACCAGCATCGTGTCGCGCCACATCAGGCTGCCGCCATCCAGGTGCGGGCGACCTCGGCGGAGATCAGGCCGTCCGCCAGTGCCCGCGCGGTCGCGACCGCATAGCTTTGCCCGCGCTCGGCCAGCAGCTGCACGGTCAGCCCCGGCCAGGCAATCACCGGCGCGTCGAGGAACAGGGCGCGCTCGGCCGGGCCGAACGCCAGGAACTCCCGGAGCTGGATCCGGCGGCCGTCGAGCGAGGAGACCAGGGCGCAGTTGATGATCAGCCGCAGCGACTGCATCAGGCTCACCGCCCGGTCGGCGCGCTCCTCCTGCGGGAACATGGCGAGGATGCGCTGGACGGTCTCCACCACGCTCGAAGTGTGCACGGTGGAGTAGACGGCGTGGCCGGTCTGCGAGCCCTCGATCGCCACCTCCATCGTCTCCCGGTCGCGGCACTCGGGCGAGATGATCACCTTGGGCTTGCGGCGCAGCGCGTCGCGCATGGCGGCTGCGGCCGACTTCACGTGCCGGCCGATCTCGGAGGGCGAGTAGATCGAGCTGGCGCCCTGGATCTGGTCGAACTCGTACTCGATCGGCCAGGCGATTTCGACAATCTTGCCGTGGAAGTGGGGGTCCTCGATCCGGCTGCGGGTCATGCCGGCCTGCAGCCGGGTTTTGCCCGTGCCGGTCGCACCGCAGATCAGCACAATGCCGTTGCGCGGGCAGTAAGCCTGCAGGATGCCCGGCTCGATGCCCATGCACTCGAGGCGCGGCGGCTGGTTTTCGATGGCCCGCAGCGTGACCTGCGCCCCATCGACGCCGTTGGTCAGAATGGAGGTGCCGTTGACCCGGAAGCGGTAGCGCGCCTGCGCCGCGCCGATGTCGGTGGCCGAGTGCCCGCCCACGCTGTAGCGCTCGCCCTGCCGTGGCTCGACCACGTGGGCGAGGTCGAAGCTTTCCGCCTTCTTCAGGTGCGCCGGCCCGGTGGTGCCGTAAAGCAGCGTCACAGCACTCGACACCTCCTCGGCGGTGATCGCCCGGCGGGTGGCGGGATACAGCCGGCCGTGCACGTCCATCATCAGCCGGTGGTTGGTCTGCAGGTGCAGGTCGGACATGCCCTGCCGGTGGCCCCAGACGAATACGTCGTTCCACAGCTCGCCGCGGATCATGCGGTTCTCCTGGCTCCAGACGTGGGCGTCCGCGGACGCGACAGGACTGATCGCGTTCATCGGCGCGGCACCTCGCCGATCGGGCCGGGGGACAGGTCCTCGGGCCGGCGCCAGCGGCGCTGGTTCGGGTTGAGGCCGGGCTGGCTGCGAATGTTGACGGTGGTGTCGCCGACCCGCATCAGGTCGTGCCCGCCCTGCACCGCACGCCGGGCCAGCGCCACCTGCGGCCGCTCGACCAGGCCGGCGCGCAGCAGCACGCGGAAGCGCGCCATGCCGACCAGGTCGCTCTCCAGCTTGCCGAGCTGCGACAGGAAGATGTCGGTCCCCTGCGCCTCGCCCTTGGCCCAGCCCTCGGCGACCCACTTCTTCCAGTATTCCACCTCCTGGTCGGACTGCGGGCGCTGGCCGTCGGGCGGCGCCGCCGGGTCGGGCCAGGCCTGCACGAGGTAGGTGCGCCAGTCCGGCGGCTCGGAGGCGAGCTGGGCCTCGCGGGTGATGCGGTAGATGCGCCCCGTCTCGCGGGCGCTCTGGCCGCCCTCGCCGAGCGCGAACGCCAGCTGCGCCTCACTGACCACGGGCGGACGGATCAGTGTCTTGCCGCCGCCCACCGGCACGA
This sequence comes from uncultured Acetobacteraceae bacterium, assembly GCA_964244305.1. Lineage (GTDB taxonomy): Bacteria > Pseudomonadota > Alphaproteobacteria > Acetobacterales > Acetobacteraceae > CAHJXG01. Next base: position 7,136 of record CAXTJW010000065.1, on the reverse strand, counting down.
CGAGGGCGTGGAAGTCGAACGCCGCGTCGAGCTGCGCCTCCATGCGGCGCAGGCTCTGATTGATGGCGAAGCCGCGCGCGGCCAGCCCGCCGGCGGCGCCGAACGCGATCGCGGCGCCATAGAGCTCCTCGGCCCGGCCGGGCGCGAGCGCCGTCTTCGGATTGACGCCGGGGTGCGCGGCCATTAGCGCCTCCAGCGACATCGGCCGGCTGCCGCCGATGCTGCCGGGCAGGATGGTGGCCCCGGTCACCGGGCTGTTCGCCGGGTTGGCCCGCTCCAGCAGTTTTTGCGCCGCGTCGGCCCCCATGCCGAGCGGCGGCACGGAGGCGTCGACTACGGCGGGCGGGGCAGGGGGTGCCGCCTGGACAGGCAGGGCAGCGAACAGGGCCACGAGCACGGTCGTGGCCCGCAGCAGGGCGCGGGGCCTATCCATGGTAGCGCACCTCGACCTGGCGCAGGTCGGCGTTCACCAGCACGTCGGCGCGCTGGCCGGCTTGGGTGCCCAGGGTGCGGAACAGGTCGATGACCGGCATGGCCCGGGCAGGCAGGGCCACCTGGACTGGGACGGTGCCCGGCTTGGCGTTGCTGGAAAAGCGGTAGCCGACGCGTTCGGCCAGCGCCTGTGCCGCGCCGTCGAGCGAGCCGGTCAGGGCCGCCGATACCGGCCGCTGCAGCTCGGCCGGCACGTAGGGGCCAGGAGTGGTCGGCTCGCGGAGGGCGACGCGCCGGCCGTCCATCTCGTTCATGGCCTGATTGACGCGGGCGACGCTTTCGCGCAGCGCGCGATCGGTGTCGGCCATGCCCGGGGCCGACACCTCCGTAGAAACGTGGACGAAGCCGCCGCAGCCTGACAGGGCGAGCAGCAGGACGGGCGGGAGGCAGGCGCTTCGCATGGGTGTGCTCCGCTGTGAGACGCCAATCACACCCGAAGCGGACGCGAGTGGGATGCCCTGATCGATAGCGGGCAGGAAGACTCGCTACGCCCGAAACGGCACTGTGCCGTACTCGGAACAGGCACGGATCAGGATGGCCAGCACAGACGGTTCTGCTCGGCTGGCTGCTGGGTGGCCTGGCCGTCGCAGGGCAGCGCCGGGGTGGGGCCGATCACAGCCAAAGCGGACGCGAGTGAAGCGCAAGGTCCGCGATCACTCCGCCGCAATGCGCGTGCTGTCCGGGACGGGGCGGCGGGGCAGGGCCACGACGTCGGCCGGGCGCAGCACGATGCCGAGGCCGGTGCCGTTGATCAGCTCCTGCGCCAGCCCGTCGACCACGCTCTTCTGCGCCTGCTCGCTCTCCTCGCCGCGGCGGACCAGCTCGTCCCTGCGGCGGTCGACCTCCTCCTCCGCAGTGCCGAGCGGGAAGATGCGCGCGAGCCGCCGCCACGCTTCGGCGGTGCCCACCGCGGCATAGAGCCGGTCGCGCAGCGCCGCGTCGGCCGACCGCGTCGACAGCGCCCACAGCTCGACCGGGCCAAGGCTATTGTAGAGCATCTGCTCGACGCGGGCGCCGGCGCGCATGGAAAAGATCGCCAGGAACGGCGCGCCCTCGCCCTTGCGGCCCGGCCCCTTCAGGCGGTGACGGACGACTTGGGCGCCGGCGGCCGACAGATTGAAGCGGCGCGCCGCCTCGATGTTGGCGTCCTCGTTGCCCGCCCCCAGCAGGAAGATGCCGGTCGCCTGCTGCACCAGCTCGGGCGGAAAGTCGCGCAGCATCTGCGAGCACAACCCGATCTGCAGGTTGTGCTTGCGGCCTTCGCGGCGGTCGATCTGCACCTGTGCGACGATGCGGGGCCGCCCGCCGGCCCGATGGAACTCGTCGTAGCATAGGCGCTTGGTCGTCTCCTTGACCTCGGTGAAGCGCTTGCGGTGGTAGTCGCGCACCCGCTCCGGCACGTAGCGGACGTAGCCCGGGCGGAGGAACATGTCGCGGCCGAGGATGTGGCGCCCCATGAGGTACATGATCTCGGTCTGCCGGTCGTCGCGCGGGCTGCCGGCGGGCGCCACGTCCTCGAGGTCGAGCACGATCACCCGGGCGTCGCCCGCGTCGAAGGCGGTGGGCTGCGAGATGTTCGGCAGCCAGTCGATCAGCGCGGTCACGTAGCGCTCGAACACCTCGATCAGGGTCTCGCGCGTCAGCGCCTCCGGCTTCGAGTAGAGGTGGGTGATGACGGGCGAGCGCATCGCCGTCATCAGGTCTTCCAGGACCGGCACGGCGAAGCGCTGGGCGAGGCTCGCCGTCCGGTGCTCGCCGCAGTCGCAGAGCGCGTCCACCACGTCCCACCAGTAGGCGTCGGGGTGCAGCCGCACCCGGTGGCGCGCGAGCATCGCATCGGCCTCGGGCACCAGGCTGGGCAAGTAGCGCTTCGGGCTCTTGTTGTCGCCGACGTCGGAACAGATGCGGTAGACCTCGTTGATGACGGCGCCGATCAGCTGGTCCATGCCCTCGTGCGGGGCGTCATCGCCGATCGGCGTGCAGCCGAGCGACAGCAGGTTCTGCAGGAAGGAGCGCTCCAGCGGCAAAGGATGCCGGCAGCCCACTTGGGTGTCGAACGGGTTGACGGAGAACTCCGGGCGGTTCTCGTAGCGGATGTAGGCCGCCTCGTAGCGGCGGTGGGCCGGCAGGATGGCGTGCAGCAGGTCGATCAGCCCCTTGCCGGAGACGCCGATGTCGGACAGGCGCACGAGCGGCAGCTTCGCGGTGCCGCCGCTCTGCGCGGCCGTCGACAGGATCAGGCCGAGGTTGTTGGAATTGAGCAGGACGGATTTACCGTGGCCGGGCTCGCCGGAGTACAGGTCGAACACCATGTTGCGCCCGTGCCCGGTCGGGTCGACCGGGTAGGGCCGGCCCTCGGGCGTGCGGAACAGGCAGGCGCCTTTCTCCCAGGGCGAGCCGGGCCGGCTGAACGGCAGCATGCGCAGCGCATGGGCGAGCGGGCAGCCGCCATAGGGTGCGGTCGATCCCATGGACAGGCCGAGCGCGCTGCCCATGACGGCCTCCAGGGGATCGCCGGCGAGCGTCCCCGACTGGCAGTAGCCCCAGCTGTCCAGCGCACTGCCCAGCGCCGCCAAGCGCCGGCGCAGCAGCAGGTTGCGCTCGCCCTCCGGGGCAGTCGGCGCCCAGGTGGCGAGGGACGCCCGGATGCGCACGGAGAAGTCGCCCTCCTCGCGCAGCCGGGTCAGGTTGTCGATGGCGTTGCGGATGCGGCCGTTGGCCTCGCTCGCCCAGGCGAGGCAGGTAGCGGCGAGGCCCTTCCATTTCAGGGCGGACGCGCCGCCACTCTCGATCTGGAAGGACACGCGGTAGGGCATGGCGTCGCGGCGGAGATCGCGCAGCAGCTCGGCGAACGGGCGCGGCGTTTCCGGGCCCACCGCCATGTCGACCGCTGCCCAGTCCTGCGCGCCGATGCGCACATGGCGGGCGCCGAGGGTGATGGCGTCCTCCTGCCCCTGGAACAGCTGCTCGTCGATGGAGGGCCACAGCAGGTCGGACAGGTTCTGCCGGCGGCGCCAGCTTGGGCGCTCCACGATGTCATCCGGCACGCGCGGCATCACGTCGTCGCCGGGCAGCTTGGCCTTCCAGGCGGAGCCGGCGGTTTCCGGGAAGACCGACTCGCGCGAGGCTTTCAGCGCCTCGTGCGGCGTGCGGACGGCGACGCTGATACCCTGCTCCTCCAGGGCGGACACCACGCGGTCGACGAAGGCCTGGTGCTTGGCCGCGAGCGACGCCCCGGACATCCACACCTGCTGCCCGTCCTGCAGCAGGGGAGCGCCCCCCTGCGCCGCCGCGCGTTCGGCCGCGTCCTGCTGGCGCTCCTCGCGGGTCAGCGTGGCCGCTCGGCTCCACAGCACGAAGCTGGTGTCTTCCCAACGCATCAGCGCCGGCCACAGCTCGGCGCGCTCGGCCAGGATGCTGTCCGGCGTCAGCCCGATCGCCTCGGCGATGGCGCGGGCGTCGCGGATGTGGACGTCGATCGTGGCGCGGGTGCGCTCCGGGTCGCAGGTGAACACGACCTGCATGGCGTGCCCGGGCCGGTCGAAGTACGAGGCGAGGCCGATGCGCAGCGCCTCGGCGGTGGCGATGACCTCGCCCTCGGTCTGCATGCGGCGCATGCCGAGCAGCTGCACGTCCGTGCGGTAGTCGCCGCGGTCGCTGACCAGGGCGGCGCCGTCGGCGGTCTCCAGCTCGCAGAAGCTGCCGATCGGCTGGCGCAGGCTGAGGGCGATGCTGGCCATCCAGCGCTGGATGCGGTCGATCATGGCGGCGATGGCTCCGGAGGACGAGGCTTGATGGTGGGCGGATGCTCGGCGAGGCGCGGCTTCAGCAGGCCGTGGCAGGCGCCGTCCTGGTCGGTCCAGGCTTCGAGCAGGTCCGGGTAGACGTCGCGGCCGTCGCGGAACAGCCGGCCGCGGGACAGCAGCCTCAGCCCACCGGCCAGTTCCTTGCGTCGAGAGGCGAGGGCAGGGGGCAGGCCGATCAGCGCCGCACCGAGCTCGCGCGGCGACGTGGTGCCGATGCGGCGCTGCGCTGCCTCCATGCGCGCGGCCAGCGCGCGATAGGCGTTGAAGGCCGAGCGGACCGGCGGCGCGTCCGCGACCGGCCGCTCGCCCATGTGCGCGGGCTCGCCATACGCATGCAGCACCATATGGACCGCGCGGGCCAGGTGGTTGAGCACGGCCTGCGACACTTCGGGCAGCCAAATCACGACAAACGCTTGCTCGACCGCATCGCGGCCGAGGTATTGGCATTCGTGGCAGAGCGGGCAGGCGGTGGCGACGCTGCCCAATGGTGGACGTCCCGGGCCGCCATCGAGGCGCACGACCTCTTGGTGGCCCGGGGCTTGGAAGTCGCAGAACCGGCAGGTGTGCCGGTCCCGGGCAAACACCTGTTGCGCGACCTCCGCCTCGACCTCGGGCGGGTCCTGCCGCCAGCGTGACGGGTCCGCCGTGAGGACGAGGGGGAGGCGCGGCATCAGGCTCGCCTGGCTACTGGAACTGGATCGGCTGGGTGGACGCGCCGGTGATGCTCGGCGTGGCGCCGGTCACGGTCTGGGAACCGAGCAGCACCCAGGTGCCGGAGCCGGCGGCGATGAAGGCGGCCAGGAAGGCGCAGATCGGCAGCATCGGGCTGACCTGCTGGTTGCGCTTGCCCATCTGCCACACGCCGACGACGCCGGTGATCACGGCGAAGGCGGCGATCAGGTAGAGCACCACAGTCGCCACGGCGCCCCAGTTCAGGCTGTCCTGGGCAAAGGTGGCGGCGCGCGTGCCAAGGGTGCCCTGGGCCAGGGCGCGCTCGCCAGCGAGGCTGGCGCCGACGAGCACGGCCGCCATGGTGAGGACAAACCGCCGGTGCCGTGGCGCCGCGGCGAACGAAAAACGCTGTTGCAATGGATCGAACATCATAGGCTCCTTGCAGGTGTGGGATGTCCCCGGACCGGACCGTCGGGCATGCGGACGCGAGTGCATCGCACGTCGTCAAGACTCGTCGTCCTGTTCAAAGCCAGGACCCTGACAGCCTTGAACCGGCTAACCCGCTACCGGAATGTGAGCTTCTGTGTGTCGGCGCCGGTGATGCTTGGAGCGGCGCCGGTCACGGTCTGCGAACCGAGCAGGATCCAGGTGCCGGAGCCGGCGGCGATGAAGGCGGCCAGGAAGGCGCAGATCGGCAGCATCGGGCTGACCTGCTGGTTTCGCTTGCCCATCTGCCACACGCCGACCACGCCGGCGATCACGGCAAATGCGGCGATGAGATAGAGCACGACCGTCGCGACCGCGCCCCAGTTCAGGCTGTCGGCGGCAACGGCGGTCGCGCGCGCGCCAAGGGTGTTGCCGCCGGCGCCTTGGGCGAGGGCGTGCCTGCCAGTAAGGGCGAGGGCGGCGAAAGCCATGGCGAGGGTGGGCACGAGCCGCCGCGGCCTGGGCGGCGCGAGGACGGGCAGGACGTGTTTGGAAGCGTCGTTCACGGTGAGCTCCTTGCATTGCGAGGGCGGTCCCTCGACGCGGAGCTTCGGGCCTGCGGACGCGAGTGCATCGCCCTGTTCGTTACGGCCCGCCGTAGTTCGTGAGGCCCGGGGCGATCACGTCGAGGTTCATCAGCACCACCCCAAAGGCGATCTGCACGAACGGCGCGCTGAGCTGGAAGCCGTCGCGGCGGGCGAAGCGCAGCTTGAGCAGCCCGAGGTAGGCAAACAGCGCCCCAATCGAGGAAAAGAACATCGAGAACAGCACCACGAGGTTGACGAAGGTCTCCGCCGGGCCGGCGCCGATGATGTTCGGCGCCGTGGACTGGTAGGCGAGCAGCCCGCCGCCGATGGAAGCCGTGTGCGCGCCGCCCATGGAGCGGTTGGCGGCTGTCAGGAACCGGTCAAAGTTGACCAGGATGACGGACAGCAGGAATAGGCCGATCGCCGCGTAGTGCTGGCCCTTCGAGAAGCGCGGGTTGTCGCCCATGTGCCAGATCGCGATGATGCTGCCGATCAGCAGAAAGCAGCCCATCAGGTAGCAGGAGATGGGCAGCAGGGCATTGATGGCGTTGGCGACGTCGATGGCGCAGTTGATGAGGTAAAGCACCGGCGTGCTCCTGCGCTACTGGATGGTGCCGCGCTCGCACTGGACGGCCCAGGCGCTGCCCTTCTGGACGATGGCGTTGACCCGACCATAGCCCGGCACCTGGTTGCCCAGCCCGATCTCGATCACCGAAGGCGTGCCGTCGAGCGTGCCGAGCACGGCCACGCCCGGCGAGGCGGCGCGGATCTCGTAGCGGCGCGCTCCCGGCGGAAGCGGCGCCGCCGCAGGCGGCGGAGGGCGTCCGGCAGAGGACATCGCAACCGGGGCCGCAGGCGGTGCAAACGTCGCAGGCATCCGCCCAATTTCAGTCCTGGCACGGATGGAGGGCGTGCCGGTTTCGGCCTCGCTCAGGCGTTGCTCGAACTCCGAGAACCTCTTGTCAGTGTCGATGAGCAGCTGTGCGAGCTGGTGGCGCAGCTCGGCATCCTCTTGGCGCTCCTGGGCGATCTCGCCGGCAAGCTCTGTCACCCAGCCGATCACGTCCATTGGGTCCTGCGGGTCTGCTGCGACGTGGGCGGCGGTGGTTGCGGCTGCTCCGGCTGCCGGCGCCAGAGAGGCTGGCGTTGCCTT
>CAXTJW010000064.1:4435-14292 GCA_964244305.1 uncultured Acetobacteraceae bacterium | reverse complement strand
GCCGGGCCGTCGCTGCCCCGCTGCATCGCGGCGAGCGCCGACGGCACATCGCGTGCTGCCCCGCAGGCCAGGCCCGAATGCACTCCGACCGCGGCATACAAATCGGGATACGCCTCGCCCAGCACCGCCGCCGCCGCACCCCCTGCCGACAGCCCGGCGACATAGACCCGCCGCGGATCGACAGCGTACTCGCGCATCACCTCGCGCGTGATCCCCGCGACGATCGACGGCTCGCCCGCGCCGCGCTGCTGATCGGCCTCGTTGAACCAGTTCCAGCATTTCTGCACGTTCGCCGAGCGGGTCTGGCCGGGATAGGCGACAAGGCAAGTCTCCCGTTCGGCGGCGGCGTTCATGCGCGTGCCAGCGGCGAAGTCATCGGGCGACTGGGTGCAGCCATGTAGCATGACGATCAGCGGAACCGGCGCTCCGCGGTAGCCACTGGGGATATAGAGCTTGTAGGGACGGCTGCCGGCCTGGTTGCCAAAGCTCCGCGCCAGGAACTGTGCGCCATCCGGCAGCGGCGTTGGGGCTGGCGAGGGCCGCTTGACCCCAACACCGGGCACATGCGCGCCAGCTTGGCCCAACTGGTCGAGCAGGCCGCGCAACGCCGCGGGCAGCAATGGCTTCGCCGCACTCCCCCAGCCCGCGCCAGGCTTGAACATGCCAGGCTTGAACTTGGCCTCGACATCGCCGAGCAGCCGCTGCAGCGCCGCGGTGGCCTCGGTAAACACGCCACCGGGCAAAATGGGCTTCATCGCGATGTCTTCCTATGCTGGGTGAATGTTCAGCGCGGCGTTAGCGGATGCGGTCGGCCAGCGCGGCCTTCACCGCGGGACTCGCATGCAGCGCGCCCAGCACCGTCACCGACGCGATGGACCCGCGCGCCAGCTCCGGCGTCACATCCTGGGCGACGCTCGCCAGCCCGAGCACGTTGATATGCAGCATCTCGCCCCGGCTTCGCGCCGCCTCAAGGTCCGCGCGGCTGTAGTGCCGCAGCCCAAGGTCGATCGCCTTCCGCGCCACCGACTGCCGCACGACGTCGGCGTGGCGGTCGAGCTGGTTGCGAATGGCGGTGCGGATGAAGTCCGTCCGGTTCGAATAGAACCCATCCTGCACCATCAGGTCGACGTGGCCGAGGTCGACGAAGCCGAGATTGATGGTGATCTTCTCGCTGTCGGACACCTTGGGCCGAAGCTCGTATCCTGACGCCGCCAAATCCATCTCCACACCATCTACATGGATGGAAATGGAGAGGCGCATAGCTATAACAAGGCCTTAGCGGAAGGCTCGGCGGCAATCCTGCCTACCGCGCCGCGATCGCCCGGTAGACGGTGTTGCGCGACACGCCCAAGCGCCGGGCCGTCTCGCTCAGGTTCCCGCCAGTGTCGCGATGCGCCGCCAGGATGCGCCCGCGCACGCTGTCGCGCAGGTTGTCGAGGTCACTGCCCGGCCTCTCGCCCGCCTGCGCAGGAACGTGCAGCAAGGCGGCGACCGTCGCCAGCTCGATCGGGCCGGGCTGATCCCCCGGTCGATCCCCCCCTCGATCCATCGTCAGCCGGGTCAGCACGTTGCGCAACTCCCGGATGTTGCCCGGCCAGCGCCAACTCGCCAGGTGGTCCAGCGCGTCCGCCGCGATCGTGCTGCCTGGCGCGACGTCCGCCAAGATGTGCCGGACGATCGCGCCCAAATCGCTGCGGTCCCGCAATGCGGGCAGCAGCACCGGCACGGTGTTCAGCCGATAGTACAGATCGGCCCGGAAACGTCCGGCCTCGACGGCCTGCTCGATCCCCGCATTGGTCGCCGCCACCAGCAGCACGTCCACCTGGCGCGATTTGCCGCCGCCCACCGGCCGCACCGACCAGTCGTCCAACAGGCGCAGCAGAACGGCCTGCAGCCCCATCGGCATGTCGCCGATCTCGTCCAGGAACAGGGTGCCGCCATCGGCCTCGCATACCAGGCCGGGCGCCCCGCCGCGCCGCGCGCCGGTGAAGGCGCCTTCGGTATGGCCGAACAGCTCCGCCTCGATCAGGCTGCCGGTCAGCGCCGCGCAATTCACCGGCACGAACGCGCCCCGGCGCCGGCTGATGCGGTGGACATGGCGCGCGACCTGCTCCTTGCCGGTCCCGGTCTCGCCGCGGATCAGGATGGGCAGCCGCCGCAGCGCCCCCGCCTCCGCCTGGCGCATGGCGGCGCGGACCGCCGGGTCTTCAGCAACGAAGCTTGGAGTGGCGAAATTGCGGGAGCTCGCGGGCGCCTCGGCCGCGGCCGTGCGTGCCGGCCCCATCCGGACCGATAGCGGCCGCAGGTTCTCCACATCCGCCACGAACACGCTGCCGACGCGGTCCTCCAGCCGCTGGAACCCGGCGCGCGCGCCCTCCATCAACGCCGCGAACCGGGTGCGGAACAGGTCCTCGAAGTGCCGGTTGGGCGTGGCGGGCAGGCCCTGCAGCAGGAAGCGCGCCTGCGCGTTCACCCCCAGCACGGTGCCCGCCGGGTCGAGCGCCAGCAGCCCGGCGCTCAGTGTGTGCAGATATTCGCTGCGGCTATGGAACGCCATCACCAGGTGGCCGCGATGGTGCTGGCGGAACAGCCCGTTTTCTATTTGTGTCGCCGCCATGCCGACCAGTGCCTGGGTATGCTGCTGCCGCGACCCGCAGTGCGAGGAGGCGTCCAGCACGCCCGCGAGCGTCCCATCGGGCCCCAGCACCGGTGCGGCAGTACAGGTCAACGCGCCGTAATGCGCGAAGAAATGCTCGCCGCCATGCACCGTCAGCCGCTGTCCGGTCCGCGCCACGGTGCCCAGCGCATTGGTGCCGCGCAGCTGTTCGGCCCAGATCGTGCCAGGCCGGATGCTGGCGGTGCGGGCGGCGTTACGAAAACTCGGGTCGGCGATGGTGTCCAAAAGGGTGCCATCCGGGCTCGCGAAGGCGATCAGGAAGTTGCTGCCGGCGATCTGGTGATACAGCGTCTGCATCTCGGCCAACGCGAGCGCCCGCACCAGGTCCATGCGGTCGCGGGCGGCCTTGAGCTGCGCCTCGTTGATCGCTTCGAGCGGCGGCGGACGCTGCGGGTCCAGGCCCAATTCGAGGCAACGCTTCCAGCTTGCGGAAATCTCCGGCGCCACCAAGTCCGCCACGGCTGGGTCTCCGTGCTCCAACACGCTGCGCGCGCGGGCGAGCGGGTCCATAGGCGAAGCGAGCATGCATCCTCCTTTGCGGGCTGCATCTGCGGCAGCCTCGTTCGTGCGGACGGTCGAGCGTCCGGATCGAGCAGCCTAGGCCGAAAAACTCCCGAGATAAAAGCTTTACGTGATCAACACTCGTGACTGTTCCAAAATGGAACAGTCTGCCGTTCCGCCGCTGTTCCACGGCGCAACAAGTGCCGTCGCGCCGCGTGCCAGAAAGCCAGGCCCCATCAACGTTTTACAGCTTGGCACGTGCTTTGCGGTAACCCCCAGCAACAGCCGTCGGAAGACAACGCGGCACGAGGCCAGGGGAACGGACGCATGAAAGCAGCAGTGCTCGAGGCCTATGACGAGGCGCTCACCGCCGAGCAGTTCGTCCATTACAAGGACGTGCCGGACCCCCGCATCGCAGCACCCACCGACGTCATCGTTCGCATCGGCGGCGCCGGCGTGTGCCGCACCGACCTGCACATCGTCGAGGGCATCTGGCGCAGCAAGGTCGACGTGGCGCTGCCCTACATCATGGGCCACGAGAACGCCGGCTGGATCGAGGAGATCGGACCCGGCGTCGAGGGCGTGAAGGTCGGCGACGCGGTGATCTGCCACCCGCTCGTCACCAGCGGCCACTGCCTCGCCTGCCGCCGCGGCGACGACATGCACGCGACCGACAGCAAGTTCCCCGGCATCAACGCCAACGGCGGCTACGCGGAATACCTGCTGACCGGCGAGCGCGCGCTGATCAAGCTACCCAAGTCGCTGGCGCCGAAGGACGTGGCGCCCTACACCGACGCCGGGCTGACGGCGTATCGCGCGGCGAAGAAGGCGTCGCGCCACCTGCTGCCGGGCCAGTATTGCGTGGTGATCGGCGCCGGCGGGCTGGGCCATGTCGGCATCCAGGTGCTGGCCGCCCTGTGCGCCGCCGAGATCATCGTCGTCGACCGTTCCGACATGGCGCTGCAGTTGGCCGAGGAGTGCGGCGCGCATCATAAAGTGAAGTCGGACGGCAACGAGGTCGAGGCGGTCGCGGCGCTGACGGGCGGGCACGGCGCCGAGGCGGTCATCGATTTCGTCGGCGAGGGCGACGCGGTGGCGCGCGGCCTGGCGATGACCCGCAACGGCGGCACCTATTACATCGTCGGCTACGGCGGCAAGATCGAGCTGCCGACGCTCGACATGATCACCTCCGAGAAGACCATCGTCGGCAACCTGGTCGGCACCTATCCCGAGCTGGTGGAGCTGATGGCGCTGGCCGACCGCGGCCGGGTGAACCTCGCAACGCGCGAATACCGGCTGGTGCAGGCGAACGAGGCGCTGAAGGACCTGCACCACGGCAAGATCCGCGGCCGCGCGGTGCTGGTGCCGTGAGCGACGTCGTGAGCGCAGCGGGGGGCGACACGGCCACCGACGCCCGCGTGCCGGTGACGGTGCTGACCGGCTTCCTCGGCGCGGGCAAGACGACGCTGCTCAACCGCATCCTCTCGGAGCGGCACGGCAAGCGCTACGCCGTCATCGTCAACGAGTTCGGCGAGCTCGGCATCGACGGCGGCCTGGTCGTCGGCGCCGACGAGGAGCTGTTCGAGCTCAACAACGGCTGCGCCTGCTGCAAGGTGCGCGGCGACCTGCTGCGGGTGATCGGCGGCCTGGTGAAGCGGCGGGACCGGTTCGACGGCTTCCTGGTCGAGTGCTCCGGCCTCGCCGACCCGGCGCCCATCGCGCAAACCTTCTTCGCCGACGACCTCGTGCGGCAGCGCGCGCGTCTCGACAGCATCGTCTGCGTCGCGGACGCGCGGCATCTGGCGTTCAGCATGGCGAACAGCCGGGAAGCCGCCGAGCAGGTTGCGCTCGCCGACACGATCCTGCTGAACAAGACCGACCTGGTCAACGCCGCCGGGCTCGCGGAGGCGGAGGCGGTGATCGACCGCGCCAATCCCGAAGCGCGCCTGCTGCGCAGCGTGCGCTGCGACGTGCCGCTGGATCAGATCATGGACCGCGGCGCGTTCGATTTGGCGCGGCTCGATGTGACTGCCGGCGATCACGGTCATCATCACTCGCACGACCACGCCCACAATCACGAGATCGACAGCGTGTCGCTACGCCTGGACCGCCCTTTCGAGCGCAGCCGGCTGCTGGCCTGGCTGCAGCAGCTGGTGATTGAGCGCGGCGCCGACCTGCTGCGCGCCAAGGGCATCGTGGACCTCGCCGGTTCCGACCGCCGCCTCGTGTTCCAGGGCGTCCACATGATGATGGACACCGACATGGCGCAGCCCTGGCAGGCGAATGAGGCGCGCGAGAGCCGCCTGGTGTTCATCGGCCGCAACCTCGACCGCAACGAGCTGCTGCAGGGCCTGCGCCATTGCGAGGCCGACGCATGAAGCCGCCCGCCAAGACGACCCCGCCGCTGCTCGATCTGCTGGGCGCGTCGTGGTCGCTGGACGCGCCGGTCACCGGCGTCGCCTGGGACGGCGCGGTCGCCGGGTTCGCGCTGGGCGACGGGTCGCTGGCGACGGCGCGGGCCGAATGGGACGGCGGGCCGAAGCTCGGTCCGCGTGAGGGCGGCGGCATGGAGCTGGTGCCCGGCATTGCGCAGCGCCCGCCGGTCGGACGCCAGCGCGTGCACGGCGGCGCGTGCCTCTCGCTGGCGGCGGACCCGGACGGCGGCTTCCTCAGCGGCGGCGATGACGGATTGCTGGCGCATACCGGAGCCGATGGCGCGGTGCGCAGCGTCGGCGAGTATTCCGGCCGCTGGGTCGACCTGGTCGCGGCTTCGGTGGCCGGCTGGCGCGCCTGGGCCGTCGGCCGCCATGTCTACTTGTCGGGCCCCGGCACGGCGGAGCTGGTGACGCCGGGTTCGGTCACGGCGCTCGCCTTCGACCCGGCCGGCCGCCAACTCGCCATCGCGCACTACCACGGCGTTACGCTGTGGCGCGCCGATGGCGGCGAGACCCGCGTGCTGGCGACCCAGGGCTGCCCCCGTTCCGTCGCCTGGAGCCCGGACGGCGCCTACGTCGTCTGCGGCCTGCAGGAGAACGCACTGCACGGCTGGCGCCTGTCGGATGGCGGCGACATCGAGATGGGCGGCTACCCCGGCCAGCCGCGCTCCCTGGCCTTCTCGGCCGACGGGCGCTTCCTGGCCAGCAGCGGCGCGCCGCGGGTCGTCTGCTGGTCGTTCGATCCGCCCGGCGTCGACGGCCAGCCGTCGGAGTGCGGCATGCCGAGCAGCCGCATGCCGGTCTGCATGGTGGCGTGCCACCCGTCGCAGCCGCTGATCGCCGCCGGCTACCACAACGGCGCGGTGCTGCTCTGCCAGCCCGGCCACGACGACATCCTGTTCGCCAAGGGCTCGTCCGGCGGCTCGGTGAGCGCGCTCGCGTGGTCCTCGGACGGCGGGCGCCTGGCGGTCGGGACCGAGGGCGGCGAGGCCGGCGTCGTGGCGTTGCCGGCCGCACTGTTCCGCTTTCCGCAAACCCCAAACAGAAAGATGGCTCCATGAGCGACGACGCCCTCTCCAAGGACCAGTATTTCGAGAAGCTGGGCAAGCTCGTGGACGGGATGATCGCGGCGCACGGCAAGGATTTCGCAATGGGCACGCTTGTGCTGGCGGCGCGGTTCGTCGCCGAGGACAAGAAGCTCGGCCCGCGTGTCGATGCGGACGCGACACACTGATGTCCGGCATTGTCCCATCAGGGCGCACCGTTTTGGGACATGCTGCAACGCAATATGTCCCAAGTCAGGACGTGCTGCACTGCAATATTCATCGTCGTAGCGGACAGAACAGCAAGAACTGCTCAAATACCGTCAATTGTCCGAACTGGTACGGGAATTGCCTATGACAAGGGGGCGGGTGCGCGAATGCGTGACATTGTAAGCGACGGTACCGCGTCCGCCACCGTGACTACTGGCCTCAACCAAAAGCCAAGGGAGACTCCACAATGCCTGACAGTCTAAGCCTCAGCAAAATCACCGCTCAGAAAGGAATGAGCATCGGTGAGGCGGCCCGCCGCGTCGCCGACCTCGGCTGGACGCCGAGCTACGTCCAGGAAGCGATGACCTTCCCGACCGACTACAAGATCACCAAGACCGCGCGCGACCCGATGAAGCAGGTGCTGCGGTCCTACTTCCCGATGCAGGAAGAGAAGGACAACCGCGTCTATGGCGCACTCGACGCGGCGCTCCGCGGCGACATGTTCCGCGACGTGGAGCCGCGCTGGGTCGAGTGGATGAAGCTGTTCCTGGCGATCATCCCGTTCCCGGAGATTTCGGCCTCGCGTTCGATGGCGATGGTCGGCCGGCTGGCGCCGGGTGAGGAGCTGCGGACCGGGTTCACGATGCAGATGGTGGACGAGTTCCGCCACTCGACCATCCAGATGAACCTGAAGAAGTGGTACATGGAGAACTACATCGACCCGGCCGGGTTCGACATCACCGAAGCCGCGTTCGGCAAGTGCTACGCTACCACGATCGGCCGCCAGTTCGCCGAGGGCTTCGTGACCGGCGACGCCATCACTGCGGCGAACGTCTATTTGACGGTCGTGGCCGAGACGGCGTTCACCAACACGCTGTTTGTGGCGATGCCGTCCGAGGCCGCCCGCAACGGCGACTACGCCCTGCCGACCGTGTTCCTCTCGGTGCAGTCCGACGAGAGCCGGCACATCGGCAACGGCCACTCGATGCTGATGTCGATCATCAACGACCCCGACAACCACCAGCTGCTGGAGCGCGACCTGCGCTACGCCTTCTGGCAGAACCACGCGATCGTGGACGCGGCCGTCGGGACCATCGTCGAATACGGCACGACCAACCGCGACAAGAACAAGGAGTCGTACGCCGAGTTGTGGCACCGGTGGATCTACGAGGACTACTACCGGACCTACATGCTGCCGCTCGAGAAGTATGGCATCAAGATCCACCACGACGACGTCAATGCGGCGTGGGACCGGATGGTCAAGAAGAACTACGTGCACAAGACCGCACAGTTCTTCTCGGTGGGTTGGCCGGTGGCGTTCTGGCGTCAAGAGGCGCAGACCGACAAGGACTTCGAGTGGTTCGAGCATAAGTACCCCGGCTGGTATGCCGAGTTCGGCGATTACTGGAAGTGGTATGCGAAGCTGAGCGTGCCGGGCGAGACCAACATCCTGTTCAACCAGGACGTCGGCTACGTCTACCCGCACCGCTGCTGGTCGTGCATGGTGCCGGCGCTGATCCGCGAGGACTTCTGCGTCGATACGGTCGACGGCAAGCTGTACACCTACTGCTCCGAGGTGTGCCGCTGGACCCACAAGGTGGCGTTCTCGGCCGAGTACGAGGGCCGCTCGACCCCGGCGATGGGCCGGTTCAGCGGACGCCGCGAGTGGGAGGATTGCTACGCCGGATGGGACCTGGCGGACGCGATCACCGACCTCGGCTTCGTCCGCAACGACGGCAAGACATTGATGCCGCAGCCGCATCTGCACTTCGACGACAGCAAGATGTGGAAGCTGGACGACGTGCGCGGCAACAAGCTGGCGAGCCCGCTGCAGGCCATCCGCGCCATGTCGCCGGTAGAGCTGGAGAAGCACATCGCCGAGTATCGGGCCGGGTTCAAGATCACCGCGTTCAACTAAAAGCCGCCTGACGAACGGGGGCCGGCCGCAAGCCGGTCCCCGGGACTGACAAACGGGGAGAATAAAACGATGGCCGATGCCGTCCATAGTGTCCGTTTCGAGCCGGTTGGCATCGAGATGGATGTCAACGAGGGCGAGACGGTGCTGGACGCGGCGTTCCGCCAGGGCATCTCCGTCATGCACGGCTGCAAAGAGGGCCAGTGCGCGAGCTGCAAGTCGTTGCTGATCGAGGGCGATATCGAGCTGCTGAAGTATTCGACCTTCGCGTTGATGGAGTCGGAGCGCGACACCGACCACATCCTATTGTGCCGCACCTTGGCATTCAGCGACTTGACCATCGAGCTCCTGAACTACGACGAGGACCTTTTGAGCCGGTCCATCGCCGTGAAGTCGTTTCCCGGCACCGTGACCGCGATCGCCCCGCTGACCCAGGACATCTGCAAGCTGACGATCGAGCTGCAATCGCCGATCCGCTTCTGGGCCGGGCAGTATGTCGACCTGGAGGTGCCGAGCCACGGCGTGACGCGGGCCTACTCGATGGCCAGCCCGCCCAATGGCGGCACGACGCTCGACTTCATCATCAAGCAGTATCCGAACGGCGCCTTCTCCGCGCTGCTGGCCGGCGGGCTCAAGCCCGGCGACGCCATCGTCGCCAAAGGGCCATACGGCACCTGTTTCCGCCGCGAGGGGCGCACCGGGCCGCTGATCCTGATCGGCGGCGGCTCCGGGATGTCGCCGCTCTGGTCGATCCTGAGCGACCACGTCGCCAGCGGCGAGCAGCGTCCGATCCGCTTCTTCTACGGCGCACGCACCCGGGCGGACTTGTTCCTCATGGCGGAGTTCGCGGCCCACGCCGCAGCACTGCCGGATTTCCGGTTCATCCCCGCCTTGTCGAACGCTGGCGAGGACGATGGCTGGGAGGGTGAGACGGGCTTCATCCATGAGGTCGTGGCCCGCACGCTGCGGACGGAGAAGCTGCAGGGCGACATGGACGCGTACTCATGCGGGCCGCCGCCGATGATCGACGCCGTGCTGCCCATCCTGCAGATGGCCGGGGTCGAGCCCGAGCGGAT
>CAXTJW010000064.1:0-4335 GCA_964244305.1 uncultured Acetobacteraceae bacterium | reverse complement strand
TTCGCCGGCTCGAACAGCCGCAAGTACAACTATTTCACGCCGAAGGGCCGCAAGGCCACGCACTACGAGGACATGACGGTCGACGTGCAGCCGGACCCGAAGCGGCATCTGCTGCAGGACTGGATCATCTCGTTCGCCGACGGAACGCCGACGTACAGCGAGAGCTGGACCGCGGCAAAGAGCTCCGACTGGCACGTGTTCCGCGCGGTCGACCAGGAATGGGAGCGCACCCACTACCAGCGCCAGTCCACCATCGTCGGCATGATCGCCAACGTCGTCGAGAACGGCCGCCGCTCCGGCGCGGTGCAGCGGTTCGACAAGGGCTGGGTCAGGATCCTGCAGGACCACCTCGGCGCCTACAAGCATGCCGAGTTCGGCCTCGGCATGGCGACGATGCAGGCGCAGCGCTACGGCTACACGCAGATGATCAACAACGCCGTGCTGACCAACTCGTCGTATAAGCTGCGCTTCGCCCAGGACCTCACGCTGTATCTCGGTGAGATCGGCATGGACCTCGAAGGCTTCGACCAGGACGCCGGCAAGGCGCATTGGATGGACGACCCGGTGTGGCAAGGCGTGCGCCGGGCGGTCGAGACCATCGGCGGCTGCACCGACTACCTCGAGCAATACTTCGCCATCAACGTAGTGTTCGAGCCATTGGTGGCCGAATTGTTCCGCAGCGGCTTCATCATGCGGTGTGCGGCGTCGCAGAACGACTTCATGACCCCGTCGGTGGTCGCGGCGGCCGAGGGCGACTACGAGCGCAACCTGGCGAATGCCATCGAGCTGTTCCGCCTCCTGGTGCTCGACGAGGCGCACGGCCAGGCGAACCGGACGCTGTTCAACCACTGGATCGAAAAGCACGGCGCCGAGGCGGTCAATGCGGCCAACCTGCTGCAGCCGATCTGGTCGCAGCCGCGGGTGAAGATCACCCAGTTCCCCGACGTGGTCGCGAGCTCGCACGACCGGCTGCGGGCGATTGGGTCGGAAATCGGCCTCGACGTGCGTCCCCTCATCGGCGGTTAAGGAGAAGCCACATGTCGTCGCATTCCGACAATATTTTCGAGTCCATGAAGGACATGCACCGCAACCAGACCATTTCGCACCAGTGCGGGGTGACGATGAACGACAGCGTCGAGGCGCGGGCGATCGCCGAAGTCATGGCCGAGAAGCCCGGCATCCGCGTGACCTACATGCCGGCGATGATCCGCATCGATGGCGAGGGCAAGATCGAGTTCAAGATGGACGAACTCAGCGAGTTCCTCGGCCGCGAGATGACGCCGCATCTGTTCGAGATCTCGACCTCCACCCATTACGGCCGGATGGTGATGGTGGACGACAACACCGTCGTGCTGTTCGGCGACATGGATGCAATGAAGCAGTATATAGAATAGAGGAGCATCAGCGATGTATCGTACCAGAGACGGCGAAGAGATTTTCATCATCGACGGCCACACGCATTTCTGGGACGCGAGCAAGGCCAACCAGAAGAACGTGCACGGCGCGCAGTTCATCGACTGCTTCTACGCATACCATTCGAACCTAAGCCCCAAGGACCAGCTCTGGCCCAAGGAGAAGTTCGAGAAATACGATGCGGAGACCATGTATCGGGACCTGTTCGTGGACGGCCCGGACGACATGGCCATCATGCAGCCGACGTTCCTGACGGATTTCTACAACAACGGGTTCAACACGACCGAGCGCAGCTCGGCCATGAAGAAGAAGTATCCCGATCGGTTCATCCTGAACGGCGCCTTCGACCCGCGCGACGGGGAACAGGGGCTGGAACTCCTGCACGAGCAGGCCGAGAAATATAAGCTGAAGGGCGTGAAGCTCTATACTGCGGAGTGGCGCGGCGAGTCGAAGGGCTACAAGCTCAGCGACAAGATGACCTACCGCTATCTCGAGACGGCGGAGAAGCTGGGGATCAAGAATATCCACGTGCACAAGGGGCCGACGATCCTGCCCTTGAACCGTGACGCGTTCGACGTGGCGGACGTGGACGACGCAGCCACCAGCTTCCAGAACCTCAACTTCATCGTCGAGCATTGCGGCCTGCCGCGGCTGGACGACTTCTGCTGGATCGCGACGCAGGAGACCAACGTGTATGCCGGGCTGGCGGTGGCGCTGCCGTTCATCCACAGCCGGCCCGCCTATTTCGCCCACATCATCGCGGAGCTGCTGTTCTGGGTCGGCGAGGACAAGATCCTGTATGGCAGCGACTACGCCATCTGGACGCCGCGCTGGCTGGTCGAGAAGTTCATGGACTTCGAGCTGCCGGAGGATGTGGCGAAGGAGACCGGGGTCAGCCTGACGCTGCAGGCGAAGAAGAAAATCCTCGGGCTGAACGCCGCGCGGATTTACGATATCGACATCGAGGCACAGAAGGCCAAGCTGCGCGCCGGCGAGCTTGTGGCCGCGGAGTGAACGGCAGCGACAATCGGCGGGCCGTCGAGAGCGCCCGGGTCGCCACGAGCGACCGGGTCAGCGAGGTGCTGGCCCGTCTCGACCGCGTGAACGACCCGGAGCTGGACGAATCCGTCACCAGCCTCGGGTTCGTCACCGGCGTTGCGGTGACGGATGACGGCGAGGTCGAAGTCGGCTTCCGTCTGCCGACGTACTGGTGCGCGGCCAACTTCGCCTTCTTGATGGCGGACGACATGCGCACCGAGGTCGGGCGGCTGCCCTGGGTTCGCAATGTGGGGGTCACGCTCGGCGAGCACATGTATGCCGAGACGATCAACACGGCGATGACGCGCGGCCAGTCGTTCCAGGAGGCATTCGCGACGGAGGCGGATGGCGATCTGGACGCGCTGCGCCGGGTGTTCGAGGTGAAGGCGTTCCAGCGCCGGCAGATGATCTTGCTGGACCATCTGCTCGAAGCCGGACACGCACCGGAGGCGTTGCTGGCGCTGACTATTGCGGGATTGCGGTCGCTGGATGGTGGCACCGGGGCGCACCTCGTGGAGCGATACCTGGAGCGCCGGGGGGTCGTCGGGCCGGACGGGCCGGACGCCCCGGCTTTCGTGGACGAGCACGGACGCATCGTGGCCCCGGCGGATTTCCCGGCGCATCGGCGGACGCTGCGCCGGGTTTCGGTCAACGTCGAGTTCAACGGCGCGCTGTGCCGCGGCCTGCTGTCCGCGCGGTTCAACGAACCGGAGGGCGAGCCGACCCTGCTGGACTTCGTGCACGGCCGCGTGAAAGAGGAGCCGCGCCGGACGATTTGAGCCGTCATTGCGAGCCGGCTTCGGCGTGGCAATCCAGGGCGACATGAACCGACTTCTGTGCATGCGGCGTGGATTGCTGCGTTGCAATGACGGTATTCCAGTGCAGACAAGAAAAGATCGAGGGAAGAAAGAATGGCTAAGATGATGCTGCACGACGAGGCGGCGCGGTTGGCGTTGGGGCGCGGCGTGTCCAAGCTGGCGCGCGCCGTGCGCGGAACGCTGGGGCCAAAGGGCATGAACGCCATCATCGACCGGCCGATCGGCACGCCGATGATCTCCCGCGACGGCGTCAGCATCGCCCAGGAGATCGAACTGGCATGCCCATTCGAGAACATGGGCGCCCAGGTGCTGCGCGAAGTCTCGAAACAGACCAACGAGGTCGCCGGCGACGGCACCACGACCGCCACCGTGCTCGCCGACGCGATGGTGCAGCAGGGGCTGGAGTGCCTCGCCCGCGGCGCCAACCCGGTCGAACTGGTGCACGGCCTACAGGTCGCGACCACAGCGGCGATCGAGGCACTGGGCCGCATCGCCCGCCCCGTGCGCGGCTCCGTCGAAACCCGCGCGGTCGCCATCATCGCCGCCAACGACGAGTTCACCGGCAACATGGTCGCAGAGGCGCTGGAGCGAGTCGGCAACGACGGCATCGTCACCGTCGAGTTTGGCAGCACGGTCGAGACGTTGCTCGAAGTCGTGGATGGCATGGCGTTCGACCGCGGCTACCTCTCGCACCACATGGTCACCGACGTCGAGCGCATGTTAGTCGTGCTCGACAATCCGATGATCCTGATGACCGATTGCAAGTTGCTGACGACCGACGACGTGGCGGCGATCGAGGCATTGATGGCCGGGCAGAAGCGCCCGCTGCTGATCATTGCCGAGGAGGTCGCCCCCGCCTGCGTCATCGCGCTGCTGTCGCGGCGGGACCGCGGCGAGCCGCCGATCGCCGCCATCCATCCGCCGGAATACGGCCATTGGCGCAAGGCCATGCTGGAGGACATCGCCATATCGACCGGCGGCCGGGTGATCGCCCGCGACCTCGGCGGCAGCATTGCCGGCGCGCAGATGCGCGACCTGGGCCGCGCGCGGCAGGTGACGGTGTCGG
>CAXTJW010000063.1:8460-14333 GCA_964244305.1 uncultured Acetobacteraceae bacterium | reverse complement strand
ACGCGGCTAGGCACCTAAGCTGCTCATCAGAAAAATAATCGGAAAAGGGACGATCCATGCGTTTCCACCATCTGCTCCGTGGCCTTCTGCTTTGTGGCGCAGTGCTTGGGGCCGCCACGTTGACGGCCGCGCACGCGCAAACCGCAAAGGACGCGCCGCAGCCCGGCAGCGAGCAGTTCAAGGGCAAGACGGTCGCATTCGTCCCGGTGTCGCTCGGTTTCGACCTGACGGAGGGCTGGAGCGCTATCCTCAAGCAGCAATCCAAGCAGCTCGGCTACAACTACGTCGTCCGCAACCCGAATTTCAGCAGCGACGCCGGGGCACAGGCGATATCGCAGCTCATTACCGAAAAGCCCGACATCCTGATCATCCATAACCCCGACGTGCAGGTTTACGCGCGGCTGATGAAGAAGGCGCAGGACGCCGGCATCTACGTCATCCAGATCAACATGAAGAGCACCTTCGCGACCGATTATTTCGTCGGCGCCGACTACGTGAGCCTCGGCGAGAAGGCGGCCGACATCATGGTGCAGAAATGCGGCGCCGGGGCCAGCAAGTCCGGCAAGATCGCCATTGTCCAAGGCGTGCTGACCGCCGCCGCGAGCGTCTTCCAGATGACGGGCATCAACAACGTCCTCGGCAAGCATCCGGAGATCAAGGTGGTGTCGAACCAGGCGGCGGATTGGGACAGCAGCAAGGCGCGCGCCGTGACCCAGACGATCATGCAGCAGAACCCCGATTTGTGCGGCGTCATCGGCTTTTGGGACACGATGGACGTCGGCACCGGCTCCGCCATCCGCGAGGCCGGCAAGGCCGATCAGGTGTATCTCGTGACCTCCGGCGGCGGCAGCGACACCGCCTGCAACAACGTGGCGAACGGCACCTTCGGGGCGGAGCTGAGCTATGACGTTCCGCGCCAAGGCCAGGACATGAACACCGACATCCGCGCGCTGCTGCAGAACAAGCCCAAGCCTGGGGCGCAGAAGATCACCCAGATCACCCCCATCCAGGTGCTGAGCAAGGAGACGATCGGGCCAGATACCTGCTGGAAGCTGAGCCAGCTGCAGACTGCGGCGGAATGACCTCGCCGGTAACGGCCGGGCTCAGCGCGCCGCGTTAGACGATCAGGAGGTCGAACATGCCGGACGGGAGAGCCGCGGTCCCACCCGCGGCAGAAGCGGCCGTGCCGCAACGGATCGGCCTGGCGGAGACAATGGTCCGCTGGCGCTATGCGCTGTTCCCGGACCATGTCGTCGGCGAAATCCTCTCGAAGGGCTGGGTCGACAACGCGACGCCGTTCGCCTTCCTGCTGATCGTGCTGGTGCTGTTCAGCAGCCTGATCCCCGACTTCCTCGCCCCCGACAGCCTGGCCTCCAGCGCCCGGCAGCTCGGCGAGTTCGGCTGCGTCGTGCTCGGCGAGATGGTCGTGATGGTCGGCGGCGGCATCGACCTCAGCGTCGGGTCGAACTTCGCCCTGGGCAACATGGTCGCGCTGATTTGCATGAACCTGCTCGGCCTGCCGGTCGCGGCGAGCTTCGCCTGCACCTTGCTGGCCTGCGGCGCCGTCGGCCTGCTGAACGGCGTGCTGGTCGGCTATTTGCGGCTGCGGGCGTTCCTTACCACCCTCGTCGTGCTGATCATCGTGCGCGCCGTCGTCGACACCCTGCTGCTGAACTACGCGGTGCCGATCTCGACGGCGACGGTGGAGTCGGACGTGTGGGACTGGCTCGGCGACGGCGCGGTGCTCGGCGTGCCGTTCAGCCTGATTGTGTTGGCCGTCCTGGTGGTCGGCGGCCATGTGCTGCTCAGCCGTACTCGGCCGGGCTGGCACGTCATGGCGGTCGGCGGCTCGCGGCGCTCCGCCCATAACGCCGGCATCTCGGTGCGGCGGACGATCTGCGCCACCTACGTCATCGCCGGGCTGCTGTGCGGGCTGGCGGCGTTCCTGTATGCGTCGCGGCTGGGCAGCACCGGGTCGGACACCGGCGCCGGGCTGGAACTCAGCGTGCTGACGGCGGCGATCCTGGGCGGCAACAGCCTCGGCGGCGGGCGCGGCTCGACCGCCAAGGCATTGATGGGCTCGATCACGGTGCTCGCCATCGTCAACGGCGTGGTGCGGCTCGGCCTGCACTCCGGCGCCGGGCCGCTGATCCTCGGCGGGTTCCTGCTGCTGGCCATCGTCGTCGACGTGAAGTGGCTGAAGAACCGGCATAAGCTGCTGAGCAAGGTCTACATCTCGCCGGCCTACCAGCGGCTGGCCCCGGCGCCCTCGGCGCAGCCGGGCTCGGGGTCGCCCTACGCGGTCAATGACAAGCTCAACGACGTGGAGATCATCGGGCTCGACATGGTGGACGGGCCGGAGGACGTGATCTTCGACCGCGACGACCACATGTACACCGGGTCCCGCCAAGGCGACATCCACCGTTTTTTCGCCCCGGACTATAAGCGCCACGAGATCTTTGCGCATATCGGCGGCTTCCCGCTCGGCATGGCGTTCGACCGCGCGGGCAACCTGCTGGTCTGCGTCGGCGGCATGGGGCTGTATAAGGTGCGCCCCGACGCGACGGTGGAGAAGATCACCGACGAGACCAACCGCACCCGGCTTTCGGTCAACGACGACACCCGCCTGCGCCTGGCCGACGACCTCGACATAGCGCCGGACGGCCGCATCTACTTCAGCGAGGCGACGATCCGCTACGAGATGCATACCTGGCCGGTCGATGCCCTCGAGGCGCGCGGCAACGGGCGGCTCATTTGCTACGACCCGGCGCATCGCACCACCCGCACCATCCTGCGCGGGCTGCGGTTCCCCAACGGCGTCTGCATGGCGCATGACGGGCAGTCGTTCCTGTTCGCGCAGACCTGGGCCTGCTCCATCAGCCGGTATTGGATCGCCGGACCGCGCGCCGGCACGACCGAGGTGGTGATCGCCAACCTGCCGGGGCATCCGGACAACATCAACCGCGCGTCCGACGGAAACTACTGGCTGGCGCTGGTGGGGATGCGCTCGCCGGTCGTGGACCTTGCCTTGCGCATGCCGGGCTTCCGCCGCCGCATGGCCCGGCGGGTCGCGGCGGACGAGTGGCTGTATCCCAACATCAACATCGGCTCGGTGGTGAAGATCGATGACCAGGGGCAGGTGCTGGACGCGCTGTGGGACCGCACCGGGCGCAACCATCCGATGATCACCTCCATGCGCGAGCACCGCGGCTGGCTCTATCTGGGCGGCATATTGAACAACCGCGTCGGCCGCTACCGGATCCCCGGGGCGGACGTGAACTGGACCTGCAACGACAGCTATTGGGGGCCGCGCGGATGATGTCGGGCTTGCGGGCGCGCTACGATGCCTTTTTGGGCCGGGGCGCGTCTGCGGTGACGATCCCGGCCATGGACGGCGCGTTGCGGGCCAACCGGCGGCTGGATGAGGGCGAGGTCCTGCGGGTGGCGAACGAGCCGGACAACCTCGTCGCGACCATGGACGGCGTGCTCTATTCCAGCGGCGACACGCTGTTCCGCTTGGCGCCGGGCAGCCCTGCGGACGATGCCGTTGTGGTGTTCGATGCCGCCGTGACATGCCTCGCGGCGGATGGCGGCGGAACGCTGGCGGTGGGGCTGGATGACGGCCGGGTCATGCTCCATCGCGCGTCCGGGCAGAGCCTGCTGCAATCCGGCGGGACCTGCCCGACCGCGTTGGCCTTCGATGCGGGCTCGCTGGTCGTCGCACACGGCTCGGCCGTGCATCCGCCGTCGCGCTGGCGGCATGACCTGATGGAGCGGGGCGCATCCGGCTCGGTCTGGCGCGTCGGCTTGAGCGGGGAGGCGCCATCATGCCTGGCGCGCGGCCTCGCCTGGTCCTGCGGCGTGCTGATCGACGCCGGGGGCATCGTCGTGAGCGAGAGCTGGCGGCACCGGCTGCTGCGGGTCGATGGCGCTGGCTCGCCGAAAGTGCTGTTGGACGACCTGCCGGGCTATCCCGGCCGCATCGTCGCCGCCGCGGACGGCGCTTGGCTCGCGGTGTTTGCGCCGCGCAGCCAGATGGTGGAGTTCGTGCTGCGCGAGCCGGGCTATCGCCGCCGCATGATGCAGGAGATCCATGTGGACCATTGGATGGCCCCGGCGCTGGTGAGCGGCCGTTCGTTCCTGGAGCCGTTGCAGGGTGGTGCCGTGAAGCATATGGCGACGCTGAACTCGTGGGCGCCCACCCGCTCCTATGGGCTGGTCGTGCGGCTGGACCGCGCGTTCGAGCCGGTCGAAAGCTGGCACAGCCGGGCGGACGGACTGCGGCACGGCGTCACCAGCGTCGTCGAGCACGATGGCGCGCTGCTGGTCGCCAGCAAGGGCGGCAACGCCATCGTCTCGGTCGACGCATGACCACGCCGCTGCTCGAACTGCGGGACATCACCAAGACCTATCGCGGTGTCGTCGCCATCAACGCCATCGACTTCACGCTCATGGCCGGCGAGGTGCATGCCATCCTTGGCGAGAACGGCGCGGGCAAGTCCACCTTGACGAAAATCGTCGCCGGCGCCGTCGCGCCCACGCGTGGCGAGATCCTGCTCGACGGCCGGCCGGTCGCCTTCGCGCAGCCTGCCGAGGCCCTGCGGGCGGGCATCGCCATGGTTTACCAGGAAACCAGCCTGGTGCCGGCGCTGACGGTCGCGCAGAACATCTATCTCGGCCGCGAACGCTTTTTTAACCGGCTGCGCGGGATCAACATCGCGGCGCAGCAGAGCCTGCAGTCGCTGAACTTCCCCGTCGACCCGGCGGCCACGGTCGCCTCGCTCGGCGCCGCGAAGAAACAGATGGTCGAGATCGCCCGCGCCGTGGAAATGCAGGCGCGCATCATCATCTTCGACGAGCCGACTGCCTCGCTGACGCCGGAGGAGAAGCACCACTTCTTCGCGCTTATTCGCCGTTTGAAGCGCAGCGGCGTCTCGATCATCTTCATCTCGCACGCTTTGGAGGAGGCGCTGGAGCTCGCCGACCGCATCACCGTGCTGCGCGACGGCGAGACGGTCGCGAGCGATGAGACGAGCCGGTTCGACCGCGAGACGGTGATCCGCGCGATGGTGGGGCGCTCGCTTTCCAACGAGCTGTATGGCGACGCGAAGACCCAGCAGCGCAGCCCGCGGCCGCGTGGGCCACGCGTGCTGAGCGTGCAGAACCTGTCGATGGGTTCGATGGTGCGCAACAACTCGTTCTCGCTGTATGGCGGGCAGATCACCGGCATGTTTGGGCTGATCGGCTCCGGCCGGACCGAGACCGCGAAGGTGGTGGCCGGCGTCGCCAAGCGGGACTTCTTCCATGGCGGCGAGATCCGGCTGGACGGCCGCAGCGTCCGCTTCCGCGTGCCGCGCCCGGCGGTGGAGCAGGGCGTCGTCTACGTCACGGAGGACCGCAAGATGGACGGGTTCTTCGAGACGATGTCGATCGCGGAGAACGTCTATCTCGGCAAGCTTGCTGCCGCCGGGGACCATACGACAGTGGTTAAACTTGGCGAGATGGGGAAATTGGCGAAGCATTGGCATAGCGCGCTCAATATCCGCAGCATCAACGACGACGCGCGCACGATCGAGCTGTCGGGCGGCAACCAGCAGAAGGTGGTCATCGCGAAGTCGCTGGTGCAGCGCCCCAAGCTGGTGATCTTCGACGAGCCGACGCGCGGCGTGGACGTGGGGGCGATCGTCGAAATCCACCAACTGATCAACCGCCTGGCCGACGATGGTTTGGCGGTGTTGGTGATTTCTTCTTACCTGCCGGAGATTCTGAACCTGTCGGACCGCATCCTGGTGTTCCGCCAGGGCCGCGTGGTGGAGGAGTTCACTGCCAGCGAGGCGACGCAGGAGCGCATCATGTATGCGGCGGTGCATTAG
>CAXTJW010000063.1:0-8360 GCA_964244305.1 uncultured Acetobacteraceae bacterium | reverse complement strand
GTTCACTGCCAGCGAGGCGACGCAGGAGCGCATCATGTATGCGGCGGTGCATTAGACCCGACTTGCCGGGTGATCACCGAGGCGTTGGACATGTAGGTTCGTCGCAGCGGCGGCTGGCTTTCATCGTCGCGATAGCCGCATTGCCTCGCCTGAGATGCTTCTGATCGTTGATCCGTTGCCTCGTCTGCTGTGCTTCCCGGTGGTGTTTGCTGGCCGGGGTCGGGCATGGAGCGGAACAGCATCACGATGGTTGACCGGCACGCGCAACACGCTTCCTCTCGGCCCAAAGCCGCATCCACAACCACTTCCAGCCCCGCCACTACCGGCCTGACCGCCGACCACTACCGTGCCGCTCGGGATACAGCCATCCGCACCTGGCGCGAGGTGGCAGGCGTAGCGTCCGCAGCGTCAGGACCTGATGGGCCGCAAGGCCCGGGCGACGCCCCAGTCATCAATCTTACGATGCCAACTGACGGGCATGCAGCGCCTGAGAGGCTGTTGCATCAGGCCGCTTTGGCTGCACTGCGTGGGACGGGTGAGTATACGCCGTGCTCCCCTGCCACAGGCTGGAGCAGCCCGGTCAGGCCCAATATCGTCTCGGCGCAGCCGAGATAGAGGAAGCCGTCCGCTGGCATCTGGCGGGCGATGCCCTCTAGCACGCGTTTTTTAGTCGCTGCATCGAAGTAGATCAGCACGTTACGGCAGAACACGATATCAAAACGCCCGAGCGGGGCCGGGTCGGCAAGCAGGTTCCATTCACGGAACTCAACATCTGCTTTCAGTGCGGCGTTGACGCGCCAACCGGCATCTTCCTTGCGAAAATACTTCTGCAGCATCCGGTCGGGCAAGCCGCGCTGCACCTCGAAACCGTTGTAGAGCGCCTGCCGCGCGCGGGAGAGCTGCTCCCTTGCGATGTCTGTGCCTATGAGCTTTACGGGTCGGCTACCCAGCAAAGGACGGCACTCCGCGACCAGCATGGCAAGCGAGTAGGCCTCCTGCCCAGAGGACGCAGCGGCCGACCAGATGCGTAGTTCCTGGCTACGCGGGCGCGCTTGGTGCAGATGGGGGAGGGCATGTTGGCGGACGTGCTCGAACGGCTTTTGATCTCGAAAGAACAAAGACTCGTTGGTTGTCATGGCCTCGACAACTTCGCGGGCCAGTTCGGATTCTGCAGGTCGGCGCAGCCGCTCCGCCAAAGCATCGAGATTCTTTAACCCTTCTCGACGCATTATAGGAGCAAGCCGTGTCTCGACGAGATAACGCTTGTCCGGTCCTAGTGTTAGACCAGAGCGTGCGCGAACCAATGCCGCGATGCTCTCGAATCCGCCAAATTCCACCATCAAAATGTCCGCTTTCGTATAAGATCTAATAATTTCGTGGCAATATCCGGCATCGGCAGCACGGCGTGGCATAACCCCGCGCGCGCCACGGCACCGGGCATGCCCCAGACCACGCTTGTCGCTTCATCCTGCGCGATGGCAGTTCCTCCCGCCTCAATCAAAGCGCGCGTGCCAAGCAGCCCGTCCTGACCCATGCCGGTCAGTATGACAGCGAGCACCCGTCCGACGCATGCCTCGCTCGCGCTGCGCAGCATCGGATCCACCGCGGGCCGGCAGAAGTTTTCGGGCTCTCCGTCCGACAGGCGGGCGATCAAAACCCCGCCGTGCCGCGCCACCAACAGATGCCGGTTCCCTGGCGCAAGATGAATGCACCCAGGAAGCAGACGCTGACCATCTTGCGCTTCCCTACAGGGAGGGCCGCCCAGGCCGGTAATGTGCTCGGCTAGGATGCTGGTGAAGCCGGGCTGCGTGTGCTGGGTGAGTACGAAGGGCAGGTGCAGCGCGGCTTTTGCAGCAGCAAGCCCCTGCACCAGCGTGAACAGAGCCTGCGGTCCGCCGGTGGAGCTTCCGATGGCGACCAGCTCTGGGGACTTCCCGGCAGGACGGAGGGCATGCTTTACGGGGACAGAAGCGGGCGAGGGCAAAGGTAGCCGCGCCCGATCCCGCAACCGTGCATGCCCACGGACTTTGGCCAGCAGCTCGGCACCGAACGCACCGTTGCCAATGTCCTGAGCCTCTGGTTTCGGCAGGTAATCCGCAGCACCCAGGCTCAGGGCACGAAGTGCAGTAACAGCGCCGCGCGCGTTGACGCTGGATGTGACGATGATGCGTAGGCCTGGCTCGGCCTGCATCAGCAACGGCAGTGCCGTAATGCCGTCCATCACGGGCATTTCGACGTCCAGGACTACGACATCGATGCTTTGATGCCGGAGTGTGTCCAGCGCCATCTGCCCGTTGCTAGCACGGGCGATGACGCGAACGTCCGGGTCACTCTCGAGAATGCGGGATAAGGCAGCGCGGACAACCACCGAGTCATCGCACACCATGACGCGGATCAGTGCCGATCCTGGTGCTTTTTCGGGAAGCCTGGCTGGCAGCACGGTCATAGCCAGCCGATCTGTGGAACGGGGAGCATCCGCTATGCCTCCCGGGGCGCAAGGGCGAGCAGACGATCCACGTCGAGCACGACGAGAAGCTGTCCCGCCAGCCGGTATACCCCCGCGTTGAACTCGGCCCATCCACCCGCCAACGTGGGCGGCGCCTGCTCAAAAAGCCGAGCGGGTAGGCTCATGACTTCGGAGACCTGGTCGACCAGCAAGGCATACAGCTCCGTCCCTTGTTCGGTGACGACGGACATAGGCTTCGTGCCTTGCTCGGCGGGGGGCAGCCGCAGACGGCGGCGTAAGTCTATGGCGGTGACGATGCGTCCGCGCAGGTTCAGGCTGCCGGCGATCTCCGGCGCGGCAAGTGGGATGCGGGTAATCGCCTGCTCGCTGAGCACGTCGCGGACGCCCTCCAGCGGCACGCCACAGAGCTGGCCGGCGACGTGCAAGGTCACGTAGACACGCTCCATTTCGACAGACGGGTCAAGTCCTGCGGTGATGATGTCGGCTTGGGTCATGCTGTGCCGTCCTGCTGTGTTGTTACGGGTGGGTGCAGGCAGCGCTTGAGACTGTCGAGCAGAGCACCACGGTCGGCCTTGGCCACGTAGTCGTCAAAACCCGCACGCCGCCCGGCGTCTATATCCGCCTGCGTATTGCGACCGCTCAGGGCAATGAGCGGTACGCCGGCCCAGGCCCCGCCGCCGCGCACATGGCGGGCGAAGGCGAGACCATCCAGCTCAGGCATCTCGATGTCGGAGACGATCACATCAAAGATCTGGCCGGCCTCGCGCAGCGCCAAGGCCTGCACGGCGCCTTCGGTTGCCGTCACGTGATAGCCGGCTGCGGACAGGGTGGGCAGGAGCAGTTGGCGGAAGAAGCTGCTGTCCTCAACCACCAGGACCTGCTGCCGGACGCGCTCGCCCTTCGGGGCGGCCTGGAACCATACCTGGCCTGCTTGGCCCAACCAGTAAGTCATGTCGATAACGTCAGTAGCGCGTCCGGCGATTACTGCGCTGCCGAGTATGCCGGGTTGCGCGCTGCCCAGCTCGATCCGCAGCCGGTCCTCCACCACATCGATGATCTCGTCCACCATCAGGCCGGTGCTGCATTCGCCCTCGGTGAAAACCAGCACGGGCTGAGTACCCTCGCGTTTCGGAGGCGGAGCCGCCGGGTCGAGTTGGATCAGCGGCATGATCCGGTCCCGGTATTGCGTGACAAGCCGCCCGGATGCGACCTCGATCCGCTCGCGCGGAATATGCTCAAGCCTGGCAACGAGGCCGAGGGGCACAGCTTTCGGCTCCGGCGACCCGGCGCGGAAGAGCAGCAGCGCCGTCCGGTCCTCGGATTGCGCATTCGAGACCAGGGCCGGCCGGCCTGCAGCCCGCTCGCTCGATGCCCGCGCCTCTGCCGCGCCGCCCAATCCCGTCGCCCGAGCGATGCCATTCGGGTCCAGGATCATGATGACGGCGCCGTCGCCCAGAATGGTGTTGCCGCCGAACATCGTGATGTGGCGCAGGATCGGCGCGATAGGTTTCACGACGATTTCCTCGGTGTCGAACACCGCATCCACGACGATGCCGAGCACGCCGGAACCCACCGAAGTCACAACGATGTACTTCCCGCGCGCACCGGCCTCCGGCGACGCAGGTAGTTGCAGCAAATCGGCCAGATTTACGAGCGGCAGCAGCCGGTCGCGGAGGCGCAGCACCGGCACGCCACCGATCTGTTCAGTTCCGGTATTCGACCCGTTCTGCGCCGAACCGGCCGACACCAACTCCGCCACGCTGAGCTGCGGTATGGCGAAGCGCTCACCGGCAGCTCCCACGATCAGGGCGGAGACGATGGCCAGCGTCAGCGGGATTTTGATGGTGAAGGTGGTGCCCAGGCCCGCACGGCTGCGCAGGCTTATAGTGCCGCCAATGCGCTCGATATTGGTCTTGACCACGTCCATGCCGACACCGCGGCCACTTACTGACGTGACCTCGGCGGCAGTGGAGAACCCCGCGTTGAAGATGAACTGCTGGATCCGCGCCTCCGGCATGGCTGCAAGCTCCGCCTCGGTCGCCAACCCGCGCGAGAGCAATTTGGCCCGGATGCGCTCGACCGGCAGGCCACGGCCGTCATCGGCAATTTCGATCAGGATGTAGCCGCCTTCGTGGAAGGCGTTCAGCGTGATCCGCCCCTGTTCCGGCTTACCGGCTGCGCGTCGCTCAGCCGGGCTTTCCAGCCCGTGATCGGCCGAGTTGCGGACCATGTGGGTCAACGGGTCGCGGATCAGCTCCAGCACCTGGCGATCCAATTCAGTGTCTTGACCCTGCATGACGAGCTCGATGCGCTTGCCGAGGTCTCGTGTGAGATCGCGCACGAGCCGGGGCAGCTTGTTCCAAGCGATGCCGATCGGCTGCATGCGGGTCTTCATCACGCCTTCCTGCAGTTCCGACGTGATGTGGGAGAGGCGCTGCAGCGGGGCAGCAAGCCCTGCATCCTCCCGCGTGCGGGCGAACTGGACGAGCTGGTTGCGCGTCAACACCAACTCGCTGACGAGAGTCATTAGGTTCTCCAGTACGTCCACGCCCACGCGTATCGTCTGACTCGGCGCAGTAACGGTATCGGGTGTCGCCGCAACGACGATATCCGGTGTCGGATCGATGGTGGCAGGCTCATCAGCCAGTTCTGCCGGTGCAAGCACTGGCGCTGGCGCGGGCGCGGCTGAATTCGCCTTGGTACGCTTCCGTCGCGGCGTCTCGGCAACGGGGGTCTGGCCTTCTGCGATGGCGAGCAAGGTCGCGATCAGCGCCTTGTCGTCTCCGGCCGGTTCCGCCCCGGTGGCAGCCAGGCAAGCCACGATGGCCTTCACCTGATCCAACCCGCGCAGCACGGCCGTGATCAGGTCGGGTGTGGCGGGCAACTCTCCATCCCGTACCCGACCGAGAACACTTTCGGCCGCATGGGCCACCGACTCGAGCCGCGGCAGGCCGAGAAAGCCGCACGTGCCCTTGATTGTGTGCACGAGACGAAAGATGAGCGAGAGAGTTCCTTGATCGCCCGGCGTGCGCTCAAGCTTCAGCAGGGCTTGATCCGCCTCCGCAAGGCTCTCGTTTGCTTCGGTCAGGAACTCGACGAGGAGGTCGTCCATGATAGTCTCCAAATATCCGGGATCCAGTCCCGGGGTGCTCGGGCGAAGCGTCAGATCGGCCAGGTAGGCCGAGGTCACGCCGGTTGAGTGATCAGTTTTTTTGTCACGTCGCGGTCAGCCAGTGCCGCCAAGCACTAGGGAAGCAGGGGCTTGGTGACCTAGGTCGAAGATCGGCGTGCGGTGCGAGCTCACGCTGCCCTTACACCAGCGACGAACTGCCGCACTTCGGCGGTGAGTTGCTCGGACTGGTGCGACAGCTCACCTGCGGCTCCGAGAAGCTGCTCGGCGGCCGCTCCCGTTTCACTCGCACCTTGGCTGACGCGCTGGATACTGCTGGTGACCTCCTCGGTGCCAGCGGCTGCCTGCTGTACGTTGCGCGCGATCTCCTGCGTCGCCGCCCCTTGCTGCTCCACTGCCGCGGCGATGCTGGTCGCGATGCCGCTCAGTTCGTTGATGGTGCCGTTGATGCCGCCGATGGCTACCACCGCTTCATGCGTAGCTGACTGGATCTGGCCGATCTGGGCGGCGATTTCTTCGGTCGCTTTTGCGGTTTGATGCGCCAGGCTCTTTACCTCGCTCGCCACTACCGCAAAGCCCTTGCCTGCATCGCCGGCGCGTGCCGCCTCGATCGTGGCGTTAAGCGCCAGTAGGTTGGTCTGGCTTGCGATCGTGGTGATGAGCCCCACCACGTCGCCAATACGCGCAGCTCCTTGGGCCAAAGCTTGGACGATCTCGTCCGTACGCTTAGCATCGGCCGCAGCCTGTCCTGCCATCTGCGCGGACTGCGCCACCTGACGGGTGATCTCGGCCACCGACGCCGTTAGCTGCTCTGCAGCCACCGCGACTGTTTGCACGTTGACGCTGGCCTGCTGCGCGGCTGTCGCCACCGAGGTCGCCTGGGAATTGGTTTGGCCCGCCGTGCCGCTCATCGATCCCGCCGTTGCCTGCAGCTCAGTGGCTGCCGATGAAACCGTCGCCACCATGGCGCCGACCTTGGCCTCGAACGCCTTGGTAAGGCTGGTCAGGCGATCGGCACGGGTCTGCTTGGCAGCATTCTCGACACGCTGCTCGGTTGCGAGGCGGTCGGCTTCGATCATGTTTGCCTTGAACACCTGAACGGCTTGGGCCATCGCGCCAATCTCGTCCTTGCGACCGGCCCCTTCGATCTCAACCTGCAAATCCTGTGCGGCTAGCCGCTTCATCACGTCCGTGATCTTGCGGACGGGCGTTGACACGTTCCGGACGATGAACAAACCGAGCGCGATGCAGACTGCCGTTGCTACGCCAAGAACCACAAAGATGATCATCCTGGTTGTTCCATATACGACGGCGGCTGCGTCGGCTTCGGCCTTGCCTTCCTTCGTGTTGAACATCAGGCTCGCTTCAAGAGCGGTGATGGCCTTTACGTAATCTACGCGACCCTTCTCGCCGAACAGCACCCGTGCCCGAACTAGGTCACCGTCCAAGAGGCTCTTGGCCACAGTCCTGTGGGCTGACCAAGCCTGGTCGAATTCGTGAGTGAGGCGCTCATCGTCGGTGCCGCGCGTGATATACGGTTCGTAATCTGCTCGCAGACGCTCGAGTTTTTCCAGGCGCGTGTTGATAAAGGTTGCATTTGCTTCGCGCTCGTCTGCGCGGTCCGAAAGGAGGTAACGTGCTTCGGAGACTCGATAATTCTGCACAGCATTCAGAAGCTGCCCAAGTATAGCCGTGCTGGGTAGCCAGTTGTCTCGAACATCGGCTGCCTTGTCATTCATCGCGGAAAGCCGATTGATGGAGGTTACACCAAGCCCCGTAACGATGAGCAGAACCAGGCCAAATGCGCCCAGAACCTTGGATTTAAACGACAGATTGTCGATAAACATTAAATGCAATTCCTTTAACGAACAGCTGCGTCCGCTAGGTGACCGTAGCTTTCAGACATCGTTGTAGTCTGGATTAGAAAATAAAAAGTTAAGCCGCGTGTAGTTTTAGACCGTGGTCGGAATGATTGGCGGGATGGCAGCTGTTCCCCATAGGACGGTCGTCCGCAAAGACCTTGCTTCGATTGGTGTCGCAAATTGTCATGAGTTTTGGGACGAACGCTGGCGGATTGCGCCATCAGCATCCGTGCGCACCGGACAGCGGCCGTCCGGTGGCCCTTCTTGCCAAACGGCCAAGCAGATGAGTTGTCGCATGCCATGGCGTTGCTCGACCAACTGCCCGGCGTGCCCGGCCGGGTAGTTGCCGACCGTCGCTACAGCAACCACGCCTTCGGCAAGCACATCTGAGGCTTAGGCGCGCAGGCGGCGATCCCGCCTAAGCAAACTGAGGCGGACGTGGCCGTCCGTGCCCTGAACCGCATGCTGTTGCTGGGACGCCCGATCTCCGTCCGCAGCGCCTGGCTTCGGAGCGGGGCTGGGGCAACTACGCCTGCATCCCTAATGCGTGCAACATGGCCGCCCCAAAGCATAAGAGCCGGCCTTGATTCAGTTTCCTGCAGAAATGACGCAACAGTTCTGGCCTTGGCGGGATCGGTAAGTTGCAGCCACGGTCTATTGCGCTAGAAGTCGGCTAGCATGCGATCGATTTCACTCTGGTCCATGGCGGCGTTGGGCAGTTGCGGGCCATTGAGCAGAGCGGCATCACCAGACAATGCGATCCGGGCTGGCCTTGATGGATCCTGGACGTTTTGACTGCCGCCGAAAGTCGATAGGATTTGAGTGACCTTTACGTCGATGGCTTTGAGCGTCGCAACCACCTTCGTGATGCGCTGCCCCGTGATGTCCTGAAAGCTGCAGG
>CAXTJW010000062.1:0-14557 GCA_964244305.1 uncultured Acetobacteraceae bacterium | reverse complement strand
AGCCTGGAGAACGTGACGGCGCTGCTGCGGACGACGCTTGGGCCGGATGGGGCGGGGCTGTTCGAGTGCATCGGGGCCGGGGACATGGTTGCGGCCAAGAAGCCGGCCCCGGACGTTTATCAACTCGTGCTCGACAGGATGCGCTTGGCGCCGGGCCGCTGCATCGCGTTCGAGGACACGCCGAATGGCCTGCGCGCCGCCCGGGGCGCCGGCATTCCGACCGTGATCACCACCAGCCTGTATGGCGGCACTGCCGGGTTCGAGGACGCGTTGATGGTGGTGGACGGGCTGGGCGACGCGGCCGTGCCGTGCCGGGTGCTGCGCGGTGCGCCGCTGCAGGGTACGACGCTGCAGGTGGCGGATTTGCAGCGTGCCATGCAGACCCTGCGCGCTTTGGGCGAGGCGCCGTGAGCCCGATCATGCCAGCGTCGGCCCCATGAGCGAAGCTGTCAGCAGCCGCATGAGCCTCGACGAGTTTTGGCTATGGCAAGGCCGCCAGGACGACCGTTATGAGTTGATCGATGGTGCCCCGGTCGCGATGGCCGGGGCGCAGCAGCAGCACGACCGCATCGTCACCAACGCGTTGATCGCGATCGGCGTGCATCTGCAGGGCGGGCCATGCCGGGTGTTCACGGCCGACCAGACGGTCGTGACGCGATCGGCGAACGGGCGGCGGCCCGACCTGGGCGTGGACTGCGGACCGCTGGAGCCCACGTCGATGCGGGCGACATCG
Source organism: uncultured Acetobacteraceae bacterium (assembly GCA_964244305.1). Classification (GTDB taxonomy): domain Bacteria; phylum Pseudomonadota; class Alphaproteobacteria; order Acetobacterales; family Acetobacteraceae; genus CAHJXG01. The sequence continues at coordinate 13,824 of CAXTJW010000062.1, read as the reverse complement.
CCGCGCATCGTCATCGAGGTGCTGTCGCGCTCCACACGCACGCTGGATCAGGTCGGCAGGCTCGACGAGTATAAACAGGTCGCCAGCATAGAGCAGATCGTGCTCGTGGATCCCGACGAGCCCACGGTCATTTTCTGGTCGCGTTCCGCGGATCGGTCATGGGCGCAGGCGATCCTGACCGGCCTCGACGCCGTCCTGCCGTTCGCCGCGATCGGCCTCGATTTGCCGCTGGCGGCGGTCTATTCCGGCCTCGACCTGCGTCCGCGCCCCAGGGTGGTGCCCCCGTCCTGACCCGCGTATCGTCCCCGTGACGGCGCCGGCGCTGTGCATATCGGAGGACGCCATGACCCGCACGATCACCCGCCGGGCCGCCCTGACCGGCACGGCGCTAGCAGCGCCCATGCTGTCGCTCCGTGCCCAGACAGCGCCCATCCGCATCGGCTTCCCCACCCCGCTCACCGGCGCATTCGCCGAGGAGGCGCAGGACCAAATTCGGGCGGCCCAGCTCGCCATCCTGCTGTTCAATGAAAAGGACGGGCTCAACGGCCGCACGGCGGAGCTGCTGGTCCGCGACGACCGGCTGAACCCCAACGAGGCCGCAACCCGCAGCATCGAGCTGATCGAAAAGGACCACGTGGACTTCGTCATCGGCGGCTTGTCGGCGGCAGTGCAGCTCGCCATCAACAACGTGACCCGGCCGCGTCGCGTCCTGTTCAACAGCCTCAGCCAGTCCGGCGCGATCAACGCGGCGGCGGACTTCAGCCGCTACAGCTTCCACGAGGCGCTGAACCCGCACATGACGGCCGGCGCCGTCGCGCGCTACGCATTTCCCAAACTCGGCAAGCGCGTCGCTTTCCTCGCCGCCGACGATGCTTACGGGCAGGAGATGCTCCGCGGCTTCATGGACGCGGGCAAGCCGCTGGGGATCGAAGTCGTCGCCGACCTCCGCCACCCGGCCGGCACGACCGACTACAGCGCCCTCCTCGCGCAGATCCAGGCGCTAAAGCCGGAAGTGCTGTGCCTATGCAACTTCGGGCGGGACCAGCAGATTTCGGTCCAGCAGGCCAGCGACGCCGGGCTGAAACGCGGCATGCGGCTGGTTGCGCCCGTGCTGCTCCACAGCGCCCGGATCGGCGGTGGTGCCGAGGCCTTCGCCGGCGTGGTCGGGGGCGCCGGATACTACTGGCGGCTGGAGGACACGGTGCCGAGTGCCCGCGCGTTCAACGACGGCTTCCGCCAGCTGCACAACGGCCGCAACCCGTCCGATTATGGCGCCCTGGGCTACGCCGGCGTCGTCAGCGTGTTGACCGCCGTCCGCACCGCCGGGACCGTGGATACCGAGAAGGTGGTCGATGCGCTCGCCGCCCTGAAATACGACGTCTATAAGGGGCCGCAGCACTACCGCGCCTGCGACCATCAAAGCGTGCAGTCCGTGCTGATCCTGCAAAGCAAGGACAATCCGGCCGCCGGCGACGCCGACGTGTTCGACATCGTGGACGATGAGGGGCCGGACGAGGCGTTCCTGCGGAGCTGCGCCGATCTCGGCCACGCCTAAATCACGCAATCAGCCGCCGCCGCATGTCGAAAGGCACTCGCCAGGCTGCCCGCCCGGCGTTTAGGCTGCCATCCCAGGAAAATGGGCCAAAGAATCGGTCCAATCGAAACAGGGAGGCCTATTGCCATGTCCGCCACGATCGAGGCGACGCCGAAGCTCAAATCAATCCAGCGCACCGCGCTCGCGATGCTCGTGGTGGCGGGCGCGGTCAACTACATCGACCGCGCGACCCTCGCGGTCGCCAACCCGCTGATCCGCGAGGAGCTGGGCCTCTCCATTTCCCAAATGGGCTACCTGCTGTCCGCGTTCCTGTGGTCCTACGCCTTTTCCCAGCTTCCGACCGGCGCCATGGTCGACAAGCTCGGGCCGCGGCGGCTGCTGACGGTCGGGCTCACGCTCTGGTCGCTGGCGCAGCTCCTGGGCGGCCTGGTGCAGAACTTCAACCAGTTCTTCATGGCCCGGCTGCTGCTGGGCGTCGGCGAGGCGCCGCAGTTCCCGACCGGCGCGCGCGTCGTCCGCGACTGGTTCAATCCGCGCGACCGCGGGCTCGCGACCGGTATCTTCAACTGCGCCTCCACCCTCGGCACCGCCATCGCATTGCCGTTGCTCACTTTCCTGATGCTGACGTTCGGCTGGCGCGCCACCTTCGTCATCATGGGCGCGGCGGGCCTGCTGGTGGCCATCGTCTGGTTCGCGCTGTATCGCGATCCCGGGAGCGTGGCGCAAACCGTGGAGGAGACCGCCTACCGCACCGAGGGCGATCCGCCGGGCCAGCGCACCGAGGTGACGTTCCGCGAGTGGAAGCTGCTGTTCCGCTTCCGGACCACGTGGGGGATGATCCTCGGCTACTTCGGCTGCATCTATCTCACCTGGATCTACGCGTCCTGGCTGCCGAGCTATCTCGAGATGGAGCGGCACATGAGCATCAAGGCGACCGGCATCGCCGCCGCCATCCCGTTCGCCTGCGGCGTCGTCGGCGGCGTGCTGGGCGGCTACCTTGCGGACATCCTGGTCCGCCGGGGCGTGTCGCCGGTCAACAGCCGCAAATACCCGGCGGCCATCGCCCTGCTCGGCACCTCCGCCTGCACGGTGGCGGCGGCCTATGTCAGCAGCAACACGCTCGCGGTCATGTTCATCTCGGCGTCGTTGTTCCTGGTTTACATCACCAGCACCTGCGCCTGGGCGCTCAGCTCGGTGGCGGCGCCGACCAACTGCACGGCGTCGATCGGCGCGATGCAGAACTTCGGCGGTTATCTTGGCGGCGCGCTGGCACCCACCGTGACCGGATTGATCGTGCAGTCGACAGGCTCGTTCGTGCTGGCGCTGGTGGTGGGCGCCGTGATCGGGGTGGTCTCGGCCGCGTCCTATCTGTTCATCGTGCACGACCCGATCACCACCGGCGACATGGACCGGATATCCAGTCCGGTGACGCGCGGGGAGACTTGGCCGGCGTGACATTGCGAGAAGCGCCTGCGACGCGGCGATCCAGGGCCGTGAGGCAAACTAACTTCAAAATACCAAAGAGAACCGCAGGGTTGCACCCCCTGCGTCAGCGCCGCATCTAAGGGGCGTGCCCACGCTTCTAAAAACCTGCCTACTGCTGTTTATTGTCCTGTTCCTGATGCCTTTGTGCGTCTCCGCGGTCCGCTACCGCCTATTCGGCGACGGCGATGAGTGGCGGACCGCGGACCGCTCCAGCGCCGGGCTGCTGCCTCCGGCGGCCATGCATCCCGGGGCCGCCGTGCGCATCTTCGCCGCACCGACCGTGAGCTGGCGCGGCATCTTCGCCTCGCATTGCTGGATCGTGTTCAAGACGGCGAACGACAACGCCTATACCCGTTATGACTACACCGCCTGGGGCGACCCGATCCGGGTGAACGGCTTCGAGGCCGACGGGCGCTGGTTCGGGCGCACGCCGCTGCTGGTGTTCGCCGCCGACGGCGATGCGGCCACCGCGCTGATCCCGCGCATGCAGGCGGCGATCACCGCCTATGCGTATCACAAGAAGGGCGACTACCGCGCCTGGCCCGGTCCCAACTCCAACACCTTCGTCACCGCCGTGATGGACGCCGTGCCCGAAATGCGCGCCAGCCTGCCGCCCACTGCGATCGGCAAGGATTTCCCCTACGATGGCCATTGGCTCCGGCGCACGCCGTCCGGCACCGGGCTGCGCCTGACATGGGGCGGCTATCTCGGCCTGACCGTCGGCTGGGTGGAGGGGATCGAGCTCAACATCCTGGGCGGGGTGGCGGGCGTGGATGTCCGGCAGCCGGCGATCAAGCTGCCAGGCCTGGGCCGGCTTGGATTTTGAGCGCTCGACCCCGGGAATCCGCTATAGATTGTTGCGGGCCGCGTCCAACATGAGCGCAGGGATAGGTTATTGCCGAAGGGGGAAAACAATGAAGATCACCATCGAGATCGACTGCACTCCGGACGAGGCGCGCCAATTCATGGGCCTGCCCGACCTCAAGCCGATGCAGGCCGCCATCATGGGCCGGATCGAGGCGCAGATGACCGAGGCAGTCGACCGGTTCTCGCCGGACGCGATGCTGCGGTCGTGGGTATCGCTGATGCCGCAGACCGGGGATCAGTTCAAGGACGTCGTCGGCCGCTTCTTCCGTCCGCCCGGCGACGGAAGCGCGGGCAAAACCGGCGGCTGAGCGCGCACCGAAGTTCCGGCAGCCGTTGGTCCCTCGTTGCAGCGTATGGGCGAGCGGGCCTAGGTTCGGGGAAAGCCGTCGAGACGCCAGGGGGAAAAAGCATGCAATTCGAACACTCGCCAAAGGTCCAGGACCTGCAGCAGCGGCTGCAGTCGTTCATGGAGGCGCATGTCTATCCGAACGAGTCGACCTACATCGACCAGCACTCGCGCGCCGACCGCTGGCAGCCGGTGCCCATCGTCGAGCAGTTGAAGGCGACCGCGCGCAAGGCGGATTTGTGGAACCTGTTCCTGCCGCACTCCGCCAAGGGCGCCGGGCTGAACAACCTGGAATATGCGCCGCTCGCGGAGATCATGGGCAGCGTCGCGTGGTCGTCGGAGGTGTTCAACTGCTCCGCCCCCGACACGGGGAATATGGAGACGATCGACCGCTACGGCACCGAGGCGCAGAAGCACGAATGGCTGGAGCCGTTGCTGGACGGCGCGATCCGCTCGGCGTTCTGCATGACGGAGCCGGAGGTCGCGTCGTCGGACGCCACCAACATCCAGTGCCGGATCGAGCGCGACGGCGACGACTACATCATCAACGGCCGCAAATGGTGGTCGTCGGGGGCCAACGACCCGCGCTGCAAAATCCTGATCGTGATGGGCAAGACCGATCCCGACAGCCCCGACCGCCACCGCCAGCAGAGCATGGTGCTGGTCCCGCGCGAGACGCCGGGCGTGCAGGTGCTGCGGCATCTGCCGGTGTTCGGCTACGACGACGCGCCGCATGGGCATGCCGAGGTGCTGTTCGAGAATGTGCGGGTGCCGATGTCCAACGTTCTGCTGGGCGAGGGCCGCGGCTTCGAGATCGCCCAGGGGCGGCTTGGACCGGGCCGCATCCACCACTGCATGCGGGCGATCGGCATGGCGGAGCGCGCGCTGGAGATGACCTGCAAGCGGGTGCTGGGCCGCCGGGCGTTCGGCAAGCCGTTGTCCGACCAGGGCGTCATGATCGAGCGCATCGCCGAGAGCCGCATCAAGATCGACCAGTCGCGGCTGCTGGTGCTGCACGCGGCATGGCGCATGGACGAGGTCGGCAACAAGGCCGCCAAGCGCGAGATCGCCGAGATCAAGGTCGCCATTCCCGCCATGGCGTGCCAGGTGATCGACTGGGCGATCCAGGCGCATGGCGGCGCCGGTGTGTCCGACGATTTCGCGCTGGCGGGGATGTATAAGATCGCCCGTACCCTGCGTATCGTGGATGGGCCGGACGAAGTGCACCGGCACCAGCTCGGGCGGCTGGAGCTGGCCAAGTATAAGCCCGAGCGGCCGAACGCCTGATGGCTGCGGCCGATCCGGCGTATGGTGCGCCGGTGCTGGTGCCGGTGCTAGCGAACCATCGCTTTGATGAGGCGGCCTTGGCGCACTACCTGGCCGAACACCTGCCGGGGTTCGCCGGGCCGTGCGTCGTCCGGCAGTTCCAGGGCGGCCAGTCCAACCCGACGTTCCATCTAGGCACCGCCGGCGGGGAGTATGTCCTCCGCAAGAAGCCGCCGGGCAAGCTGCTGCCATCGGCGCACGCGGTCGACCGGGAATATCGCATCCTGGGCGCATTGCGGGACAGCGGGGTGCCGGTTCCCGCCGTCCATCTGCTGTGCACGAATGAGAGCGTCATCGGCACGACATTCTTCGTCATGGACTACCAGCACGGGCGCGTGTTCGCCGACCGTACCCTGCCGGGTATCGCACCCGCGGACCGGGCAGCGATCTATGACGACATGGGGCGCGTGCTGGCCCAGCTGCACGGCGTCGACTGGCGGGCGGCGGGGCTCGAAGGGTTCGGCCGGCCGGAGCGCTACATCGCCCGGCAGATCGACCGCTGGTCGAAGCAGTATGCGGCGGCGCGGGTCGACGACGTGCCGGCGATGGACCGGCTCATGCAGTGGCTCGCGGCCCATGCGCCGGCGACGGACGAGACGACGATCGCGCACGGCGACTACCGGCTCGGCAACCTGATCATCCACCCGACCGAGCCGCGGGTGGTCGCGGTGCTGGACTGGGAGCTGGCGACGTTGGGGCATCCGTTGGCGGACCTGGCGTATAGCTGCCTGGCGTGGCGGTTGCCGCCGGAATTGCAGGGCATCAAGGGGTTGGACGTGCCGGGGCTGCCGAGCGAGGCGGAGTATGTCCAAGCCTACTACCGGCGGACCGGCCGGGCCGAGGCACCGGACATGGAGTTCTTCGTCGCATTCTCGCTGTTCCGCTGGGCGGCGATTGCTGCGGGGGTATATCGCCGGGCGCTGGACGGGACCGCCGCCGACGCGCGCGGGCGCGAGGCCGGCGGCAAGTTCCGCGGGCTGGCAGAATATGGCTGGCAGACTGCCCAGGCTGCCTGACAGCCCGGGCTATGTGCCTCGCGCCGCAACGCTGGGTCAGCGATAGGCGCTGCCGTCATCCGCGCGCTGCGGGGCGTCCACGAAGCGCCCGTGCTCCGGCACCGCCAGCCGGTTGAAATCTTCCGCCAGCGCATGCAACGCCTTGGTCATGTGCGCGCCGCGCATCGCCCGGCCATGGCCCGTGATCACCAGCTCCGGCTCCAGCACCGCCAGGCGCGCCACCGAATCGCGCGCGGCCTGCCAATCATGGGTGAAGTATTTGGGCGGCCCGTGCAGCTCCGGCTCCTGCGTGATGCCCGCATAGGCCGACTCCTGCGCCGTCGTGACGAACGTGTCGGCGGCGATCAACGCACGGTCGGCCTCGCGCCACAGCGAGACCTGGCCGACCGAGTGGCCCGGCGTATGGACCCAGCGCCAGCCGGGCATGCCGGGCACGCTGCCGTCCCCCGGCAAGGGCCGCAGCCGCCGCTTCACATCGACGGGTCCGCGTGGAAACAGCGGCGACAGCAGCGCCGTGAGGCCGCCGCCGACCGTCGGGTCGGGTGGCGGATACGACGCGCTGCCGTCGAGGTAGGGCATTTCCAAGGGATGCGCATAGACCGGCACGTCCCAACTGCCCGCCAGCTCCTCAAGCGTGCCGACATGGTCGAAATGCCCATGCGTCAGCACGATCGCCGACGGCGGCGCATCGGTGCCGAAGTGTTCCGCCGCCGCGCGCCTGATCCGCCCGGCCATGCCGGCGATCCCGGTGTCGACCAGCACCCAATCCCGCGTGCCCGGCCTGCCAAAGAACATGACGTTGACGATAGCGAGCCGGAGATAGGCAAGATCGGGCGCGAGCAAGATCGTGCCGTCATCCTGCTTCTCGCCGGCGATGTCGGACTGGCTCATCGGTATCTGTTGGGCCATGGCGCTTCCCCTCGGTTTGCTTGGACATCAACGCAGCGCCGGCCGGGATATCGCGATGCAGATTGCAAACAAGCTCGTGAGACCGCGCATTGTACGGACGAAGATTAAGGGTATCTAGGAACGCAATCCCTCTTTCGGCGCTGCGTTCCTATCCTGCTGTCCGAATGTTGGCCGGTGGGACGTTCGTTGCTGTCCGCCGCTAGGAACCTTTGCTACGCGGGTCGCCCACTCACGGCAAAAGGAGCATTCGGCATGCCGGGCAGCTACGATCAATTCTTCCATGACCTTGCTGTGCGCGAGTCGGTCGGCATATTCGACCCGAACGCCACGCCGAACTATCAGGCCCTGGGCGACAACGGGCTGAACTACCTCGGTGCGTATCAGTTCGAGGGTTGGGCTATGATCAACCTCGGCTACTATAAAGACGATGGCAACCCGAACGCGAACCAATGGAAGGCTGGCTACTGGACCGGCAAGGACGGGATCAACAGCGAACAGGACTACCTGAACAACCCTGCCGTCCAGGACAGCGCCGCGCACCAGTGGATGCAGAACTTCGTTTGGGGCTTCGTCCAGAGTGCGGGACTAGACCACTACATCGGCCAGACCATCGACGGCATCAACATCACCGCCTCTGGCCTGCTCGCCGGCACCCACCTTCGCGGGGCCGACGCGGTCCAGCAGTTTCTCTCGTCCGGCGGGAAAACCGACCCCACGGACCCGTACGGCACCCCGGTATCGCAATACATATCGCACTTCTCGGGGTATCAGACGCCCTTCGATCCCGGGTCGACCCCGGTCGTCGTGCTGTCGAACGACGTGATGACGCTGCATGTCAGCGCGGATAGCTGGAACGGCAGCCCGCAGTTCGTCGTCAGCGTGGACGGCAAGCAGCAGGGGGGCACGCAGACGGCGACGGCGTCCCATGCCGATGGCGCGACCCAGGACGTTACGCTGTCCGGCGCGTTCGGAACCGGCGCGCACGACGTCGCCGTCACGTTCCTCAACGACGCCTGGGGCGGCACCCCGGCCACGGACCGCAATCTTTATGTCAACTCCATCGACGACAACGGTCAGCATTACGCTTCCGCTACGGCGGCGCTGATGTCGAACGGGACAGTGCATCTCCAGGTCGGCGTGGCGAACTCCACCGGGACCTGAAGCAGCGGACGTAAGATGGAATGGAGGTGGACGAGCTTCCTGAACCGGCCAGGAATGGCTTGAAATCGAGGAGGACATGACGATGCGAAACAGCATTGGTCCGATAAACGACGACGACGTACTACGCTATCTTACTCATGATCTGGCGCTCTATTCGATGTGGATGCCGGGGGACATCAGCACCGCATCGATCCAGAGCACGCGTTTGGACCCGGTGTGCACATATGACGAAATCATCGACCACGACGATGTGCATTTGGCCTGCGCTGCCTACCTCGTTCGCGTCGGCGCGCCAATTTTTACCAAGGTCAAAGCGCACGATGCCTACACATCCGAGTTGGAACGTCATCTTCGCCGAGGCATGCCTGCCAAAGCGGCGCGGGATGCAGCGCTAAAGGCGACAGGGACGCTCACGCCGGAGGGTTAGGCGCAAGCCGCGATCGTGACGTCTCGTCTTCGCCATCGATTGGTATTGCTGGTGCGCCGTTTGCCGGTTTCGTCGCACCAGCTCTACGCTATTTCGATCCGACCCATTCTCCTGAATGGCAGCACCAGACGCATGCCCCACCGGGCAGGCGGCCCCGGCGCAACTCCTGTCCTTTGCGCGCTCGATGGCAGGCGCACCAACGAGGGGCGGCCCCGGCTTGCCATCCGCTGGTGGCAGTCCGGCCAGTTGGGGAACGGAGCGCCATCCGGCTGCTCCCACCGCGCGACCGAGGCCTCGTCGCACCAATCCATCAGGAACGGCATGGCGCGTCCGTGTGCGCCCTCGGCCCGCCACCGGCGCATCGCATCGTCCTGCGACCAGCGGGTGACGGTCCAAAAGGTAAGCCGGCCCCCGGCGAGCAGCCGCCCGTCGATGAAGCCGTCCGCGCCCGCTGCCTGACGCAGAGTCGCCACGGTATGCCGGGCGAACCCGGCGACATGCCGCCATGAACGCAGGCGCAGGCGGGTCATGCTGATGATCATACGGCCTCGATGAGTTCACGCCGGTTCATCACATCAGGCCCAAAAATCGAGAAAATTGGGTTGTGACCGCGCCGAAGTATATCACACGGCACGCAGGTGCGGCATTTAATAGCGTCATGCCCCCCCGCCCCGACTACCGTCCGGCCGCCGCCCACGCCACCCTCGGCGACGAGTTCTTCGACCGCGTCGACCCGGCCGCATTTCCAAAACGCATCCTGCGCCGCCGCAACCAGCGCTGGGCGGGGCGCGTCGGCCTCGATACACTGACCGACGCCGAGTGGCTGACGCATCTCGGCGCGTTCCAGCCGATGCCCGGCAGCTTTCCGCAACCGCTCGCGCTGCGCTACCACGGCCACCAGTTCCGCAGCTACAATCCCGACCTCGGCGACGGACGCGGCTTCCTGTTCGCCCAGCTGCATGACATCGAAGACGGCCGCCTGCTGGACCTCGGCACCAAGGGCAGCGGGCAAACCCCTTGGTCCCGCTCCGGCGACGGCCGCCTCACGGCTAAGGGCGGCGTGCGCGAGGTGCTGGCGACCGAAATGCTGGAGGCGCTCGGCGTCTACACCAGCAAGTCGTTCAGCCTGGTCGAGACCGGCGAGGACCTGCAGCGCAGCGACGAGCCGTCGCCGACGCGGTCCGCCGTGCTGGTCCGGCTAAACCACTCGCATATCCGCATCGGCTCGTTCCAGCGCTTCGCCTACCTTAAACAGCCGGACAACATCGCCCGCCTGCTCGACTACGCCATCCGCACCTACTTGCCCGAGGCATGGCGCGACGACCCGGCCGAGCGCGCCGCCGCATTCCTGGCCGACGTCGCGGCCCGCGTCGCGCGGCTCGGCGCGGAGTGGATGGCGGCCGGCTTCGTGCACGGCGTGCTGAACACCGACAACATCAACATCACCGGCGAGAGCTTCGACTACGGCCCCTGGCGCTTCGTGCCGACCTATGATCCCGAGTTCACCGCCGCCTATTTCGACCATCAGGGCCTCTATGCCTATGGCCGCCAGCCCGACACGCTGCTGTGGAACCTGGTGCGCTTGGCCGAGTGCCTGCTGCCGATGTCCAGCAAGGCCGCGCTGGAGACCGCGCTGGAGGCCTTCGCGCCGCAGTTCCAGCGGGCGCTCGACCTCGCCGTGTTGCGCCGCCTCGGCCTCGGTCCGGCCAGCGCGGAGCAGGATGCCTGGCTTGCCGCGCATTGGTGGGCCTTCCTGGACGCGAGCCGCATCGGTTTCGAGCGGGCGTTCTTCGATTGGCACGGCGGCCTGGCCAGCGCCGCCCGCGCCGACGCCGGGCCGGCGGGCGAGCACTACGCGCACCCCGCCTTCGCCGAGGTCCGCACCGCGTTGGAGGACTATGCGCCCGCCCCGGGCGTCAAGCTGGACCATCCCTATTTCGCCGGTCCCGGCCCCTGCACCATGCTGGTCGAGGAGGTCGAGGCGATCTGGGCGCCGATCGCCGAGCATGACGACTGGTCGCTGTTCGCCGCCAAGCTCGAGGCGATCGAGGCGATGTCGGACGCCTATGGGACGCTCCTGCCACCGGCATAGCGGTCTGCGATCAAACCCTACGAGACGACCCTGATCCGCCGCAGCTCGATCCACTGGAACACCAGCAAGATCGGCAGCCCCAGCGCCAAATCGCGGGCGCGCCGCAGCAGGGAGACGCTGAGCGCCATGTCGGGCGGCACGCCGAACGCGGCGCCGAGGCCGACATAGCCGGCCTCCTGCACTCCGACGGCGCCGGGCACGACGAAGGCGGCGGCGACCAGCGCGTCCAACAGCGCCTCCAGCGCCAGGATCGGCAGCATCGCGGCCTCGAACCCCAGCAGGCGCAGGCTGAGCCAGGTGCCGACGCCGGTGCTGAACCAGCCCAGCAGGTGCACGATGCTGGCCAGCAGCAGCCGGCGCGGACTGCCGTACAGCCGGGCCATCTCGGTCCGTACCCGGTCGAGGCCGCCCTGCCCGCGGAACCATTCGCCCAGCAGTCGCTGGCCCAGACCGCGCAGCCCGCGCCCGATCGCCCGGCGGAAACGCACCGCCACCGCCGCCAATGCCGCCACCAAGGCAAGGGTGATGCCCGCCGGCGCCAGCAGCGGCGAGCCCGGACGCAGCAGCACCAACGCCAGCACCCCGAACAGGCTGAACATGAACTGGCCCATGATCTCGGCCGTCACGTCGACGACGGTCCCCGCCGCCGCGGTCGGCCAGGCGACGCCGCGCACCGTGATCGCCCGCGCGCCCAGCACGTAGCCCCCCACGGGCGAGAACGGCAGGCATGTCGTCGCGGAGTCCCGCACCATGCGGCCCCAAATCAGCACGCCCGGCCGCACCCCCGGCAGCGTCGTCGTCCAGGCCAGCCCCAACACTACGAACAGCCCCGCCTGCCACAGCGACAGCACCGCGAAACCCTGCCATCCGACCGACAGGGCCACGCCCAGCACCTGCCCCGCGTCGTACCACGCCACCAGCAGCGCGGACACGGCCAATCCCGCAAGGGCCAGCACAATCGAAATGCGTTTCATGCTAACGGGGCCTGCGTATAAGGGCCGGGCACCATACCAGCCCATCCCGTGCAACCATAGACCGCCCCAATAAAACGCCCATGAGGAGCGCCCTTGCCTGCCATCCAGCCCACGCTCGTTACCGGCGCGACCGGCTTCGTCGGGTCCGCCGTCGCCCGTGCCCTGCTCGCCCGCGGCCATTCCCTGCGCCTGCTGGTGCGGCCCGGCGGCGACCGGCGCAACATCGCGGACCTGCCGGCGGAGCTCGCGGAGGGCGACCTGCGTGACACGCCGTCGCTCACCGCCGCGGTCGCCGGGTGCCGCTATGTCGTGCACGTCGCCGCCGATTACCGGCTGTGGGTGCCCGAGCCGGGCCCCATGCTGGCCGCCAACGTCGAGGGCACCCGCACCCTTTTGCTGGCCGCCGCCGCCGCAGGGGTGGAGCGCATCGTCTATTGCAGCAGCGTTGCGGCGCTCGGCCTCATTGGCGACGGCACGCCGGGGACCGAGGACACGCCGGTGCACCCGGACGGCATCGTCGGCGTCTACAAACGGTCGAAATACCTGGCCGAGCAGGCCGTGCGGGACCTGGTGCGCGACCATGCGGTTCCGGCGGTGATCGTGAACCCCTCCACCCCGGTCGGTCCCCGCGACATCAAGCCGACGCCGACCGGCAAGATGGTGCTGGACGCCGCCGCCGGGCGCATGCCGGCCTATGTCGACACCGGGCTCAACATCGTCCATGTCGACGACGTCGCCGAGGGCCATGCGCTGGCACTGGAGCGTGGACGGATCGGCCAGTCGTATATACTGGGCGGGCATGACCTCGATATGCCGGACCTGCTCGCGATGGTGGACGACGTGATGGGCCGACGCACCCCGCGCCGCGTTCGGCTGCCGCACGGCGTGCTCTGGCCGGTGGCGCTCGGCATGGAGGGCGCCGCGCGGGCGTTCGGCATCGAGCCGCTGGTGACGCGGGAGATGCTGGTGATGGCCAAGAAGCGCATGTATTTCAGCCCGGCCAAGGCTGTCGCGGAGCTCGGCTACGCCCCGCGTCCGGCGCGGCAGGCGGTGGCGGACGCCGTCGCGTGGTTCCGTGCCGCCGGGTGGCTGCCGGCATGACGGCGCTCGCGGTCGTGGCGCTGCTGGCCTGGGCCTATCTGCTGGCGCTGCATGGCCGGTTCTGGCAAGCGGGCCCGTCGCTGGCGCCGGCGCGCGCCTTTGTCGACGCCCCTGATGTGGATATCGTCATCCCCGCCCGGGACGAGGCCGAGGGCGTTGGCGACGCGCTCCGCTCGCTGCTGGCGCAGGACTACGCCGGGCGGCTGCGCATCATCTTGGTCGACGACGGCAGCACCGACGGGACGGGCGCGATCGCACGCGGCTTCGACGACCCGCGCCTGGTCGTGCTCGACGGCAAGCCGCGTCCGCCGGGGTGGAGCGGCAAGCTCTGGGCGGTGTCGCAGGGCGTTGCCCACACTACGGCCGGGCTGATCCTGCTGGCCGACGCCGACATCCTGCACGATCCCGCCCACGTCGCGACCCTGGTGGCGAAGGCCGAGCGGGACGGCCTCGATCTGGTGTCCGAGATGGTCGAGCTGCGCTGCGCCACGCTGGCGGAGCGCGCGCTGGTGCCGGCCTTCGTGTTCTTCTTTCAGCTCCTGTATCCGTTCGCCTGGGTGAACGA
>CAXTJW010000061.1:0-14598 GCA_964244305.1 uncultured Acetobacteraceae bacterium | reverse complement strand
GTCCTCTGCATGGCCGCAGCCATCGACTGGATCAAAGGCTAACAGGCCCTAGAACCACCACCGATGATGCGCCGATGGGGCCGAGTTCGCCCCATAGCACCGTGCTGACGCTGGCGGAGGAGGCCATGGTGGTCGAGTTCCGCCGCAGAACCCTCCTGCCGCTCGACGACGTCCGGCGTTCCTCTCGGAACGACGTGCTCGGCTGCCTGCGGGACAGCATCCCGAAGCTGACACGCTCCAGTCTGCACCGCTGCCTCGGGCGCCACGGCATCTCCCGGCTGCCCGAAAACCCGGACCAGGTCTCCAAGCGCGGCAAATTCGCCACAACCGCCATCGGATACGTCCACATCGCGGCGGCAAATCCTGCAGATTTCCGCGACATCAGCGAGATGCGCCTTGCTCAAGGCAAGCTCAACATGGTCTTGGCGATCGGTCGGGTGTCCAAGGCGAAACCGCTTGGTTTGCGCCGGGTTCACCTGCGTCGAGTTCCGCGACAACGCCGGCAAGATGAACGGGGCGGACTTCCTCCGCAACGTCGTCGAGGCATTCCCCTACGCCATCCACACCGTGCTGACCGACAACGGCATGGCGTTCGCCGACCTGCCCAAAAACCGCACTGGGCCGAGCAGGCGATATCTGGGCGCCCACATCTTCGACCGTGTCTGCAATGAGAACGGCATCGAGCACAGGCGCACCTTGCCCTACCACCCATGGACCAATGGTCAGGCCGAACGCATGAACCGGACTGTCAAGGAAGCGACCATCAAGGCGTTCCACTATCCCGATCTCGAAAGCCTCAAAGCCATCCGCTGGAAAACCCCGTTCGAAGCCGTCTGCCACGCCTGGACCACCACACCCGCAATCTTCAAGCGCGATCCGCGTCACCTCATCCGGGGACCAAACATGCCTCAGGTCCCGGCCTAGAGCATTTGGCGTGCCGCCAAATCCCAATCTCTTCGCCCAATAGAGCATCAACCTGCCAACGCATCGCAAGGCTCAGCGGATCAAGTATCTCGCGACTGGCAGGTCCTCCTTTGGAGCCGACGCCTCCGTGCACCCAAGGTGATGCGCGGCTTCTGGACTCAGCCGTTTGAACTGGTCCTCGATAAAGTCTGCAACGGCTCGGGTGAGGTGCTGCCGTCCTCGGTTCTCGCCGAAAAGTGCGATCTCGATCTCACCCAACTCAGGCCAACCCTCCTCAATCCTGAGCACCCGCAGCGAATCCAGAATTGAGCCTTCCCCGACGACCGCAACGCCAAGCGAAGCGTCGACGGCCGCCAGAACTCCGCGAACGCTTTCGCAGGTATAGGTGATGCGCCAGGCCCGTCCCTGGCTCTTCAAAGCTTCAAGCGGACGCTTTCTGAACACGCTCGGATCGGGAAGGGTGCAGAGGGGGACCGGCCCCGTGGACGAGATTTCCAGCGCGGGACTTGCGACCCAACGCAACCGCTCCCGGCGGAACACGCGACCGCGCGTCTCGCCCGCATCCCGCGTGGCAATCACCAGGTCGAGTTCGCCGCGGTCGAGGTCGTCGAGCAACGTGCGGCCGGCCCCCACGCGCACGTTGATGTGGAGGCAAGGGTTGACGCGGCCGAACCGCGCAAGGGCGCTGCTGAGGTGGACGGGCGCGAAATACTCGGCAACGCCAAGTCGCACCTCGCCGATCGTCTCGGGCTCATGGAAGCGGTCGAGCATTTCATCGTTGAGGTCGAGCATCCGGCGAGCGTATCCGATGAGCAGCTCTCCCGCCGGGGTGACCGACAGGCTTCGGGTCGTGCGCCGAAACAACTTGGAGCCGAGCGCCGTCTCGAGATTCATGATCTTGACGCTGACGGCTGACTGAGTGCGGCCAAGGATACGGCCTGCCGCCGTGAAGCCGCCGGACTCGATGATGGCGATGAACGCACGCAGGCTATCCAGCTCGATATCCGCCACTGATTTATTCCAATTAGCGATTACTCGATCGGAATAATGAACTTGCGGCATAACCGACGTGGACGCAACCTCAGATTAGTCACGAGTAGCCTTCACGGAGCAGCCGATGTCCGTCAACTTTAACGACCTGCAGGTTCCTGGGCCGACCCGTGACATGGTTGGCTATGGACGCCGGCCGCCGCGGGTGAAATGGCCGAATGCGGCCCGCATCGCGGTCAGCTTCGTGCTGAATGTGGAGGAAGGGTCGGAGTATTCGTTCCCCGCCGGCGACGGACGCAACGATGGTCTCGGCGAGATCATCTACACGATGGACGGAAGCACTCGCGACTTGGCCGCCGAATCCGTGTTCGAATACGGGTCCCGGGCGGGGATCTGGCGTGTCGAGCGCACTTTGAGCGAGTTCAACATCCCGGTCACGTTCTTCGCGTGTGCCGTGGCGCTGGAGCGCAATCCCGAGGTCTGCGCGTGGCTCAAAGAGGCGGGGCACGAACCCTGCTGTCACGGCTGGCGGTGGGAGGAGGTCTGGCGTCTGTCCCGCGAGGACGAAGCCGACCACATGCGACGCGCCATAGCATCGATCACGCGCACATGCGGCGCGCGTCCAGTCGGCTGGTATTGCCGCTATGGTCCCTCAGTGCACACCCGTGAGCTATTGGTTGAGGAGGGCGGCTTCCGGTATGATTCGGACGCCTACAACGACGACCTGCCCTACATCCGTGAGGTCGGGGGGCGGCCGCATGTCGTCGTGCCTTACACGTTCACCTACAATGACGGCCGGTTCGGCCTTGCGCCCAGCTATGGCGCGCCGAGCGACTTCCTGGAGACGTTGAAGCGCGGATTCGACGAACTCTACCGCGAAGGTGAAACCCACCCGCGCATGATGTCGATCGGGCTGCACCCGCGGCTGATCGGCCAGGCTGCACGCATCAGCGCCTTGCGCGAGTTCCTGGACTACATCTGTGGCAAGGAGGGCGTATGGATTGCTCGCCGCTGCGACATCGCCGACTGGTGGACCGCGCATCAGCAGGAGTTCCAGCGATGAGGCGGGAAGCTGTCGAGCTCCGTTACAGCGGCATCCGGTCATGAAAGCCGGCCCATTCTCAATCCTTGCCCACGGAATGCTCGGTTACGGCTTTCCCGTGGCATCCCTGCGCGAGGCGGTCTTGCGCGGCATCGACCTCATTGCGGTCGACGCAGGCAGCACCGATCCGGGTCCATTCTACCTGGGCAGCGGGCGCTCTTTCATCAGTGGCGCCATGGTCCGGCGCGACCTCGAGCTGCTGATCCAGGCAGCCGCCGAGACGAAGGCCCGAATGGTGATCGGATCCGCCGGCGGCGCGGGCACCAGCTCCCAGCTCGCCGAGCTCGCCGAAACGGTGCGCGACATCTGCCGTCGACAGGGACGTCCCTGGACACGCATCGCCACCATCGACAGCGAGCTTGCGCAAGCGACGGTGCTTGGGCGGCTTGGACGTGGCCGCGTCCACACCTTCGAGACCGACCGCGCCCTGACTGCGGCCGCCGTGCACCAATCGCGGCATATCGTCGCTCAGATCGGGCTTGAACCGATGATGGCGGCCCTCGACGCGGGGGCCGACATCTTGGTCTGCGGCCGCGCCTGGGACCCTGCCAACATCGCAGCGCTGCCGGTGCTGCTCGGCTATCCGAAGGGGCTGGCACTGCATCTGGGCAAAATTCTCGAATGCGGCGGACAGGCAGCCGTGCCAGTCGAGGGCTCGGATCTGATTCTCGGACGGCTCGAGCGGGGCCATTTCGTGGTCGAGACGCCCCATCCGCACAAGGCCTGTACCGTGGCCTCCGTCTCCGCGCACACACTTTACGAGAAAACCAACCCTGTCCGGCTGCCCGGCCCCGGCGGTATCGTCGACCTCACGGCGTCACGCTTCGAAGCGCTTGACGAGCGCCGCGTGCGTGTGTCCGGCAGCGCCTTCGAGAAGGCGCCGGTCTACACGGTGAAGATCGAGGGTGCCCGCTTTGCGGGTTACCGTCACGTTGCGATCGCGGGTATTCGCGATCCCATCATGATCGGGCAAGTAAACTCGATCGTGGCCGATGTCACGGACCGGCTTGCGCAGAACCTTGCCGATCTGCTGCCGCGCGATCGTTATTCACTCATCGTGCGCCGCTACGGCATCGACGGCGTCATGGGCGCACTCGAACCCGTCAAGACACTGCCCCACGAAGTCGGCCTCGTCATCGACGCTGTCGCCGGGACGCCGGGCGAGGCAGAGACGGTTTGCGCCATGGCGCGCAGTCTCCTGCTGCATTGGGGCTACCCGAACCGAAAGGCGACGGCCGGAAACCTAGCAATGCCCTTCTCCCCCGCCGACTTCCCGGCCGGTGAGGTCTACGAGTTCAACATCTATCACTTGATGGAAGTCGACGATGCTGTGACCGACTTCCCTTTTGTCATGGAGATGGCATGACAGACGCAGCGCCGGTCCGCCTCGCGGACATCGCGCAGGTAGTCCGTAGCAAGAACGCCGGCCCGTTCATGCTGACGTTCGACATTCTGTTCGAGTCAGAGGAGCATCTGGAACGGGTCCGTCGCTGCGGCGGGCTGACGCGGGAAACGGTGGCAGCAGCCTATGGCGTGGCGCCCGACGAGATCCTCTCCTTCAGCTATCACGCCTTCGCCAGGGCAGTGAAGTTCTCCATGCGCCGTCTGGTGCCTTCAGGAAACCCGGGCGACACGGATGTCTACGGGGCACAGCAGCACGCCCCTCTGCTCACGCTGGAAGTCGCGCTGTGAGTGCCCCGGCGCAGGCCGCGGGTCCGCCTCCGGAGGATGCCACGGCCGGCGAGGTTACCGCCGACGTCGAACGCTGCCTTGCCGCGATCGAGGCCCGCGATCCATCCCTCGCCAGTTTCATCGCAGTCGACGGCGATGGTGCGCGGCGGGCGGCCGCAGCGATCGATGTAGCGCGGCGACGTAGGCAGTCCATGCCTCCGCTCGCCGGGCGTATCCTGTCGGTCAAGGATAATATTGACACTGCCGGCCTCGCTACGACCCGCGGATCAGAATTCTGGCGGTACCGAGTGCCAGACGCAGATGCTGAGGTCGTGCGTCGCCTGCGCGCTGCAGGCGCGATCGTGATTGGAAAGGCCAATTTGCACGAGGTCGCCTTCGGCGCCACGAGCCAGAACCCGGCATTCGGTAATTGCCGCAACGCCTGGGACGTGGCCCGCATTCCGGGCGGATCGAGCGGCGGTTCGGCTGCTGGCGTCGCCGCTGGCTTCTGCGAGGCTTCCCTCGGTAGCGACACCGGCGGGTCCATCCGTATTCCGGCCGCCCTGAACGGTCTTGTGGGCCTGCGCCCGACGGTCGGGCGGGTGTCAAACCACGGTGTGTTCCCGACCAGCGCGCAGTTCGACACCGTGGGTCCGATCGCGCATCGCGTCACCGACGTCGCGGCGATCTACGACGTGATCGCCGGCCACGATGCGGCGGACCCATACTCGGTCGATCGGCCGGTCGACAGCGCGGTCGCGCAAGTTGCCGTCGGCGCCGGCCGCCTCCGGGTTGGCGCGCCGAGCGACTTCTTCTTCGATGGGCTCGATCCTGAGGTGGAAAGGCTGGTGCGGACCGCGCTCGACGATCTCGGCGGCTTTTCCGAGCGTTGCGATCCGATCTCGGTCCCTGGGGCCGCCAGGGCCGAAGCAGCCATGCAGCGGCTTGTTCTCGCCGACGCCGCCAATCTGCATCGTGGCCGGCTGTGCCAATCGCCCGGTCGGTTCGGCGTCGACGTGGCCGAACGCCTGTCGATGGGGCTTGCAGTCACTGAGGCCGAGTACGCCGGTGCGATGGCGGAACGGCGCCGTTGGTGTGCAGTCGTCCAGCGATTGTTCGAGCAGGTCGATGTGTTGGCGACCCCCACGGTCAGCGTGCCGGCGCCGCTCGGTGGCATCGCAATGGTCAAACAGACGCTGGCCCTGACACGGCTCACCGCCCCCTGGTCGCTCGCCGGGCTGCCCGCCCTGACGGTGCCCTGCGGCTTCACGCAGGATGGCCTGCCCGTCGGGCTGCAGCTCGTCGGACCGGCCTGGTCAGAGGCGATGTTGCTTGCCGTCGGCGCCGCGTACCAGGGCGCGACCAACCATCACCTGAGGCGCGCGACGGACCACCAGTCGTTGCAGACCCGTCAAGCGATAAGGACCTAGATCATGCCCAGTGCCGTACTGACATTGGGTGCCTTACCAATGTGGGGTTTCCAGCGCTGGGGCATATGGCCTGCATTGGCGGTGTGTTCGCTCGTGCTGGGGAACCCGGTCAGCGCCGCCGCTCAGACCCTTGCCGTCGCCGTCGGCGACATCGGCACCACGCTCGACACCCGGACTTTCCAGGGCAACGCCCTGCCGATCCTGAACAGCACGCAGGAGGCGCTATTCGAATACGGCTACAAACCGACATCCGATCCCAAGGTCGAACTGTTCGACAACAGCCGTATCCTGCCGGCCTTGGGTGAATCCTACGAGATCGTGCCTGGCAAGGAGATCCGGGTGAAGCTGCGGCCGGCCAGGAGCGCGGCCGGCAACGTGCTCGGGTCGGCCGATGTTGTGTGGACCGTGCAGCGGAACGTGGCCCTCAACACGCTCGGCGCCTATGCGTTGCGGCAGATGGGCGTCAACATGGCCGACCCCGTCACCGCGGTCGACGAGCACACCGTTCGCTTCAACGTGTCGGATGCGCGCACACCGGCCGAGCACTTCCTTACCTGGTGGATTCTTGCCCCATTCGACAGCGTGGAGGCCAGGAAGCACGCCACGGCTGAAGACCCTTGGGCGACGATCTGGTTGTCGACGCACACGGCCGCATTCGGCCCTTACCACGTTAAGACCTACCGATATGCAGAGAGTGCCATCCTCGAACGCAACCCGAACTACTGGGGTGCGGTCCCTGCGATCGGCACGATCGTCATCCGCGCCGTGCCCGATGCGGGCAGCCGCCAGCAACTGCTGCAAGCGGGTCAGGTGCAGTATGTGCCCGACCTGCCGCGCCAGCAGCTGCGTGACCTGCAGGCGAACGCTGGCTCGGACATCACCATCTCCTACGTACCGTTCACGCGCATGTCCTACATTGACTTCAACCTCAACGTTCCGCCATTGGACAGGGCGGCGGTGCGGCAGGCGGTGAGCTACGCGCTACCCTACGACGCCTTGCTCGGCCAGGTCTATGGCGGCAACTCGGCGCAGCGAGTGACCGGTCCCCTGCCTGACCTGCTCAACTATCCCAATGGCCAAGGCTGGCCTTTCAAGCAGGACCTCGAGAAAGCGAAGGCGCTGCTCGCCTCTGCCGGCCTGCCCAACGGCTTTGCCATGCAGCTGCACTATTGCCTCTGTAATCCCGGGCCGGAGATGCAGCAGGTCGCCGTGCTGATCCAGAACGCGCTCGCACAGGCCGGTATTCGTGTCGAGCTTCGTCAGGAACCCAGCAATGCAGTGTTCCAGGCGGGGCTGCTCACCAAGCGTTTCCCGGTCGCGCTCGCCTCCGTTTCGCCCTTCGCCGCCGATGCCGGATTCATGCTTGTCAATATGATTGGCAGCAGCGGAGCGCAGAACAACGGCGGCTACGCTAATACCGAGATCGACCGGCTCCTGACCGCAATCAATGCCGCACCGAATGGGCCGCAGCGCGCGGCCCTTATCGACCAGGTGACGAAAATCTGGATCGACGAGGTGCCATTCGCTGACTTGCTCCAGCCCGACCTGGCGATTGCCTTCTCGAAGGCGCTCACCGGTTATAAGAGCCATGCAAGCGGCCACGCATTCTTCAAGTATTTCCGCTTTGCCAACTAGCAATGCCCTTCGCCGTCGCGCGGCGGCCCGATGGCTCGTCCATGCGCTCCAGATTGCGGCCACTCTGTTCGGCGTGCTGACGATCTGCTTCTTTCTGACCCACGTTATACCCGGCAATCCCGCACGCCTCATCCTCGGCGAACTCGCCACTGAGGACCAACTCCGCGAGCTTACCCACGAGCTTGGCTTTGATCAGCCCCTGGTTGTCCAGTATGGGCGCTATCTTGGCGGCTTGCTGCACGGCGACCTCGGCCAGTCGCTGCAGAGCGGGCGTCCGGTGATCGACGAGATTGCAGAACGCGCAGGCGCCACCCTCCTGCTCATCGGTCTCGGCACGGCGACGGCGCTCGTCTGGGGGGTTGGACTCGGCATCGGGTTGGCCGGCGGTCGCACAATACGCCCGATCGCCGACGTTGTCGTCAGCCTCGGCATGGCTGTCCCGGATTTCGTCGTCGGCATCGCGGCCATCCTCGTCTTCTACTTCGTCTTGCGCTGGGCACCGGCGCCGGTCGGCCAGATGGGGCTCTTTGCCGCACCGGTTCCGGTGGTGACCGGCGCGGCCGTGCTCGACGCGCTTGTCGCGGGTGACTGGGCCGCCTCACGGGATGCCCTCGCCCATCTGGTGCTGCCGGTCCTCACTCTTGCCTTCGTCTACGGCGCGCCGATCGCCCGCGTCACTGCCGGCCGCCTCCGTGAGAGTGCCGCCCTGCCTTATGTCGATTACGCGCGCCTGACAGGCATCGCGCCCCGCCGTGTCTTCGCCTACCGCATGCGGGGCGTCTGGCCAGCAGTCATCACGTCAGGCGCAATAACGCTCGGACGACTGCTTAGCGGCGCCGTCCTCGTCGAAACGGTCTTCAATTGGGGTGGCCTGAGCATGTACGCTGCGCGCGCGATCCTCAGCACCGACTTCCCGGCGATCCAGGGGTTCACGCTCCTCGCCAGCATTTTCTCGCTCTCGATCTATCTTGCCCTGGAGGCGCTGTACCGCGCGCTCGATCCGCGGGTGTCCGCGTGAGAGCGGCCGCGTCCGCTGACGGAGCCGGGGCACCCAGTACAGGGCGGCGCAACCAGATTGCCGCACTCGCCCTGGGGGCGCCACTTCTTCTCGCGGGCGGCGTGGGTCCCAGCGTGGCTCCGTTCGGCCCGTACGACATCTTCCCGGTCGGACCTTGGACGCCTCCATCATGGGCGCACTGGTTCGGCACCGACCAGAACGCCATGGACGTGCTGTCGCGCGTGCTGCACGCGGCCCGTCTCGACCTCGGCATCGCTTTGGCGGCAACACTGGTGACCCTCGCGCTCGCCTTCCCGCTCGGCATCGTTCTCGGCTATTTTCGGGGCTGGCGCGCGCGCTTGGCCCTGCGGGTGCTCGATATGGTCCAGGCGTTCCCCGCACTCATCGTCGCGCTCGTCACCGTGGCGCTCGTCGGCGGGGGCGCCTCCACCGTCATTCTCACGGCGGCGTTCCTCAACGTGCCGAACGTCGCGCGTGTCGTGCGGGCCGTCGCGGTGTCGGTCTCGACCGAGTGCTTCGTGGAAGCCGCGGTTGCTGGCGGCTCGAGCGACCTGCGCATTCTCGCCCGCCACATCGCGCCGCACGCGGTTGGAACGGCCCTCGTCCAGGGAGCGATCACCCTGAGCGCGACGCTGCTTCTTGTCACGGCGCTCAGCTTCATTGGCGTTGGCATTCAGGCGCCGCAGGCCGAGTGGGGCGTAATCGTTCAGGAAGGCGCCCAGGGGGTCGTCAGCGGCCTCTGGTGGGTCGCCGTGTCCCCCGGCTGCGCCATCGCCCTCTCGGTGTCCCTCATCAATCGTCTCGGCGGCCGGCTTGAACGCGATTTCGCGGGAGACGTGCGTTGAGCGCGTCGGCGCTTCTTCAGGTCCGCAACCTTCGCGTCAGTTTCCGCGGCGTACCCGTGCTGCACGGCCTCGATTTCGACGTGGAACGCGGCCAGGTCCTCGGCATCGTCGGCGAGAGCGGTGCAGGCAAGAGCATGACCATGCGCGGTGTGCTTGATGCCGTGCCCGGGGGCGAGCGGACTGCCGACATCGTGCAACTCGATGGTATCGACCTGCTACACGCTTCCGCCGAGGCGATGCGTCTCACCCTCAACCGGCGCATCGGCTTCGTGGCGCAGGACGCCCGCGCCGTGCTCAATCCCTACCAGCGGATCGGGCGCTCGCTTCACGACGTGCTCTGCGCAACGCGCCCAATGCCCCGGATGCAGGCACGCGAGGCCATGCTGGACGCTCTGCGGGCGGTACGGCTGCCCGACCCGTCCGGCGTGCTGCGACGTTACCCGCACGAGATCTCGGGCGGGATGGCGCAGCGCGTGCTGATCGCGGGGGCCCTGATCAACCGGCCGGACCTCATCATCGCCGACGAAGCCACCACCGGCCTCGACCCCAGCGTCGAGGTGGACATCCTCGACCTGCTTAAGTCGAGGATTGCGGCGCAGGGCGCTGGGGCCATCCTCGTTACCCACGAGATCGGCATCGTCCGCCATGTCTGCTCGCACGTCCTCGTCATGTACGCCGGCCGCATCGTCGAGAGCGGTCCGGTCGCGGCGGTGACGGCACACCCGGCGCACCCATACTCAGCCATGCTGTTGCTCGCCGCCGGCTTACAGCCGATGCCGGAGCCGGCGCATGCCGTCTTGGCGGGCCCGGACCGGTCGGCCGGCTGTGCCTATGCGGGGCACTGTCCCCACACCGCGCCGGTATGCCACGACGGACCGATCCCGCGGCAGCGCGACGGCGCGCGCTCGAGCCTGTGCCGTCTGCCGATCGGCACGCTGGACCGCATCGCCGCGCCGAGCCGGCCCACGGTCCGGACTCCGGGGGCAGGCGGCAACGCCGGGGCGACGACTCCCCGACCGATCCTGATTGTCGAGGGCCTACGCAAAAGCTTCTTCCCGCGCGCTGCAGGTCCGCCGATCAGGGCCCTCAACGGGGTCGACCTCCACGTCGCACCGGGGGAGACGCTCGCGCTCACCGGCGAAAGCGGTGCTGGCAAGTCGACCCTGGGGCGGTGCGTCGTTCGACTGATCGACGTGGACGAGGGCCGCATCACAATCGATGGACACGAGGTCGCCGACGAGCCGCGGTCGGTCTTCCGGGCCCGACGCCGCCTGATCCAGACCGTGTTCCAGGACCCTTCCGCCTCGATCGACCCGCGGTTCGAGGCGCTCGATGTGCTGCTGGAGCCGCTGCGCGTGTTCCAGCCGATGCTCGACGACCGTAAGCGCCGCAGCGTCGCCGTTGGGCTGATGGAGGCGGTCGGCCTCGGTCCTCATCTTGCACGCCGCCGGGCGTCCGCACTCAGCGGCGGCCAGAAGCAACGGCTCGCCATCGCTCGGGCGCTTGCGCCAGACCCGCTCATCCTCGTCCTCGACGAGCCGACGGCATCGCTGGACATGTCGATCCGAGGGCAGGTGCTGGCGCTACTGGACGACCTCCAGGCAAAGAAAGGCCTCGCCTACCTGCTGATCACGCACGACATGGCCAGCGTCGCCCGACTCGCCCATCGCGCTGCCGTCATGTACCTCGGCGAGATCGTTGAGGAGGCACCGGCCGAGGCGATTTTGTATCGGCCGCGCCACCCCTACTCGCGTGCCCTTGCCGCGGCGGTTCTGTCCGGCACCGCCTCGCCTGAGGCCGAACGGCTGCGTGGCGACAGTCCTAGGCCGACGGACTTGCCCGCGGCCTGCTTCTTCGCCAGCCGTTGCCCGTATCGTCGACCGGTTTGCGACGCCGGTCACCCCGCGCTGATTTCCGTCGAGCCTGGCTGGCGCGTGCGCTGCCGCCGCGTCGGCGAGATCTGACGCTTGATAATGCCAAAGAAAGGAATCACGTGTTGAGGGACCGAGCCGCCATCGTCGGGATCGGGGAAACCGACTATTCCAAGAACTCTGGCCGTACCGAGCTTGCGCTCGCCTGCGTGGCCATCCGCACTGCGCTGTCCGACGCCGGACTCGGCGTCAACGACGTCGATGGGCTGGTGCGCTTCGACATGGACGCGGTCGACGATGTTGCACTAACCCAGCATCTCGGCCTGAAGAACCTGCGCTGGATGAGCGAGACGGGATACGGCGGCACAGGCGCCAACGCCGCCGTCGTCCATGCCGCGGCGGCCATCGCCGCCGGGCAGGCCGACACCATCGTTTGCTACCGGGCGTTGAACGAGCGTTCGGGCGCCCGCTACGGCCAGGGGTCGACCTGGACCCGGGACGTGGTTGGCGGCTTCGATGCGTTCCAGATGCCCTGGGGCCTGCTCACGCCGGCGCATGCCTTCGCGCTGTTCGCGCGCCGCCACATGATCCGGTTCGGCACGACGAGCGCGGATTTCGGAGCCGTGGCCGCGACGCTGCGGCACCATGCAACGCTCAATCCGCGCGCAATGATGCGCAAGCCGATCACGGTCGCCGACCACCAGGCTTCGCGGATGATCTCCGACCCGCTGCGGCTGCTTGACTGCTGCATCGAGAGCGATGGCGCCTGCGCGCTGGTCGTCACCTCGCGCGAGCGCGCCCGAGATCTGCGACAGACCCCGGCAGTGATCGCCGGCGGAGCGCAGGGGAGCGGCACGCGCGCGCAAGGCATCGTCTTCCGGGACGACCTTAGCGTCGCCGAGAGCGTATTCGCCGCGGCAGACGTGTACCGCAGCAGCGGTATTGGACCGGACGAGGTCGACGCGGTGATGATCTACGATCATTTCACGCCTTTCGTCCTATTTTCACTCGAGGCATTCGGCTTCTGCAAACCTGGCGAGGCCGCCGCTTTCGTCAGCGACGGCGGTATCCGTGTCGGCGGTGAGCTGCCGGTCAACACGCATGGCGGCAGCCATTCTGAAGCCTACATCCACGGCCTGAACCATTTGGTCGAGGCTGTACGCCAGTTGCGCGGCCTCTCGAGCGCCCAGGTCCAGGGCGCGGAAGTCGTTATGTCCTGCAGCTCTGTGGCGCAGCTTGCTTCCGCCGTCATGCTGAAGAAGGGCTAAGTAGATGCTGAAGGGAATGCCGCGCCCGTGCGCCGACCTGGATACGGAGCCGTTCTGGAAGGGCTGTGCCGCCAAACGCTTACTCGTGCCGCGCTGCGCGGCCTGCGCCACTCCGCGCTGGCCACCTGGGCCGATGTGCCCGGCCTGTCAGTCGACAGACACCGAGTGGATCGAGGCGCGTGGCCGCGGTCGCCTTTATTCCTGGACTGTCGCGATCCATCCGGTGATGCCGATCCTTGTCGACCAGGTGCCATACGTCATTGCGCTCGTCGATCTCGAGGAAGGCGTGCGCGTCCTCTCCGGCCTCGTCGATTGCCCCCTCGACGCCATTGCCGCCGACATGCCCCTCGTCCTGTCCTTCCAGGAGCAGGACGGGTTCCATCTGCCGTATTTCCGCCCGGTGCCGGACTCCCCCGAACCGGCCCACAGGAGCCAGCCATGAGTTTCTCGCCACTTGGCAAGGAATTGACCACGTTGAACAACTACTTTGACGACCTCAAAGTCGGGGACTGGTACCGCTCGCGCGCGCGCACCATGACGGAAACCGACCTCGTCACCTTCTCCGGCCTGTCCGGCGACTATAGCTCGATCCACATCGACGAGGAGGCGGCGGCGGCCTCCGTGTTCGGCCGGCGCATCGCGCACGGATGCCTCACGCTGTCGGTTGCGACAGGGTTTGAGTTCCAGCTGATGGCCGGTGTGCGCGAGAACCGCGTCCTCGCCTTCTATGGACTAGATCAGGTGCGGTTCACTAAGCCGGTCTTCATCGGCGACACACTCCACCTCGAAGGATCTGTCCTGTCCCTACAGGATAAGGGCGAGAAGGGCGGCGTGGTCGCCTACAAGCAGCTCGTCGTCAACCAGCGAGGGGAGACGGTTGTCTCGCTCGAGAAGCGTACTCTGCATGCGAAGCGAAAGGTGACCCCGTGACCGGCACGCGGCGCGAGGATGCCGAAGGATCGCACGCGGCGCTGACCGTCCTGTCCTGGGTGCGGGCACACGCGCTCGCCCGGCCGGATGCGATCGCGATCCGTGCGGGCGACCGGACCTGTAGCTACGCGCGTCTCGTCGAGCGGACGCACCGGATCGCCAATGCGGCCCTCGCTGTCTCACCTCCCTATCCGGGACGCACGTCCGCCATTCTTGCCGGCAACGACCTGACCTATGTCGAGCTGGTGCTCGGCTTGGCGGCGGCGGGCCGGCCAGCGATCTTGCTCAACACCCGGACGTCGCCCGTGGAATTGCGGCTTGCGTGCGAGATGGGCGCTGTCGGACTGCTGTTCGTCGATGCCGCCAACGCCGGCACCGCCGAGGCAGCCGGCCTCAGCTCGGACATCCGGATCGTCCCGCTCGGCCCGGCATACGAAGAGTGGCTTCTTCGCGCGCGGGATTCGAGGCCGTCGCGACGCTCGGAGCATTCAGACCTCATTGCCATGCTCTGCACGGGTGGCACCACCAGCGCGCCGAAATGCGTGATGTGGAGCCAGCGCTCGCGCGCCATGCTCTACCTTGCCATGGGCACGTTCTTCGGCTGCTACACGCCACGCGATCGCAACCTCACGGTTGCGCCGCTTTACCACGGTGCCGGCTTTAATTTCTGTTTCGCCACCCTTATGACCGGCGGAACCGTCACCCTCATGCCGACATACCAACCTGAGCAGCTCGTCACACTCATCGAACGCGACGCCATCAGCAACGCCTCCGTGGTGCCGACCCATCTTGCCGGCCTGCTCGATCTCGGCATCCTGCGGCTCCGGCGTTCTGACCTTGGCAGCCTGAAGGCGCTGATGTGCAATGGCGCGCCGCTCTCACCCACCAAGAAAGCGCTCGTCGAGGGCGTGGTC
>CAXTJW010000060.1:9844-14600 GCA_964244305.1 uncultured Acetobacteraceae bacterium | reverse complement strand
CGGCGCTCGTGGAAGCATACCGGCCGGCCATCACCCTATCGCCCATCAACAGCGGCGCGACCCGGCCGTTTCCGGCGCCGAGGGGCTTAGCGACGTTCCAGCCGATCGCCGCCTACCCCTACGCCCGTTGGCGATCGACGCGCCCTAGGGGCGAACGGGTGGTCGAGTTGGCCGTCGACCGCGGCGTGCCCGATGTCGTCCGGTTCGTGCAGCGAGTGACCACGATGATGGGTGGGGAACGTGGCGGCGCGTGGTAGTGGCGCGGTTCGGCGGAAAACACTGGACTACCAAGCGCCTCTGTTTCATGATCGATCTGAAACAATATTGGACCGTACTCGATGGCACGATCGCTCCCACGCCAGATAGCCCGGCCTGCAATCCTAAGCATCGTTGGATGCATGGCG
Source organism: uncultured Acetobacteraceae bacterium (assembly GCA_964244305.1). GTDB lineage: Bacteria > Pseudomonadota > Alphaproteobacteria > Acetobacterales > Acetobacteraceae > CAHJXG01. The sequence goes on along the minus strand of CAXTJW010000060.1, from coordinate 14,196 downwards.
TTTTTCAGCGTCGGTGTTGGCGAAGCGAAGGCCGACGCATTTACGGTCACTTACGAAGCCGCCCGCGTTCAAAGCGCGAATACTACCGCACTCTGCGCGAACGTTGGCGCGGGGACATGCACGATTGGAGTCGAAAACTTCGATACCCGTGCCAGTAATGCCAGCTTCACCACTAACTTCGGCACCGGAGGGACGATTACCGGCACCTACTCCGCGGTGACAATTGCTCCGGCCGACCAATACGGCGGGGCAGGGGGAACTGGATATTACCCGACCGCAACCGGAAGTACACCCTACAACGTCGCGCTGACCTCAACCCTCACTACAGGTATCAACTACTTCGGCTTCTGGCTATCAGCGTTGGACGCAGGCAACCAGGTCAGCTTCTACAAGAACAACGTCCTGCTCTATACTTTCGCGCCGAACACCTTGATTTCAGCATTAGGCAAGTGCAGTGTCTCGAACGCATACTGCGGCAATCCAAACTCGCAGTTTCTCAACGCCAACATCGGTGAGCAATATGCCTTCGTGAACTTCCTTGACTCGAACGGCACCTTCGATAGTGTTCGTTTCGTGGAAAATCCAGCCTCGGGCGGCTACGAGTCCGACAACCATTCGGTCGGATATGCCACCACGGCAAGCGGCACGAACTTAAATGTTCCCGAACCAGCGACCCTGGCGATACTGGCCTTTGCCTTGGCTAGCCTCGGAGTTGCTCGTCGCAGGCGCGCGAACCTACTGTCTTGAGGCTGGCTGGCCGTCCCCTGTGATCGCACCCTCAATCACACTGCGATCCGGCATCCCTACGAGCTGTCGGTCAGTGCCAGCTAGTGGTCCGATCCTAACGTTTGAGTCCCAGACGTTAGGTGAATCGGTTCACCAAACCAAGGCTAGTGGTGCGAATCAGACGGATGCTTCAGTCTGATTCGCACTACTAGCGCCACGCCGCGTAGCGCTCCAGTGTCCAGTGCCTCACCCTGCCGCAGCTGCGGCATCGCGCGCACCACATAGATCGAGTTCACCAGCGCCTCCTTCGACAACGCCGCGACCCGGCCGTTTCCGGCATCCACGGGCGCGGCGACACATGAGCCAGCGGTGGTTCGATGGAAAACACTGGACTAACGGCCCTGCCCATCTCATCAGATATTCGGAACAATGTCGGACCGCACTCGATGGCAAGTTCGCTCCCATGCCAGATAGCCCGGACTGCAATCGTCATCATCGCCGGATCCATGGCATTGTTGATGGCTGGGATCGGCGAAGCGAAGGCCGACGCGTTCACGGTCAGCTACGAAGCCGCCGGCGTTCAGAATGCGAACACTACCGCACTCTGCACGAATGGCGGCACGTGCACGTTCGGGGTCGAAACCTTTACTGGCCGCACGTCGAATGCCAGCTTCATTACCAACTTCGGCACTGGAGGCACGATCACCGGCACCTACTCAGCCGTGCAAATCGCTGCGGCGGATCAGTATGGTGGGGCAGGTGGGACTGGAAGCTACGTAGAAATACCCAACAACGGATTGGTAAGCGTCGCGCTAACGTCGACGCTCACCACAGGCATCAACTACTTCGGCGTTTGGTTATCGGCGGTCGACGTCGGCAACCAGGTGACATTCTATAAAAACAACGTGGTGCTCTACACTTTCTCGGCGAGCACTTTGACTTCAGCACTGGGGGCCTGCAGCGGTCCGAACGCATATTGCGGCAATCCGAACTCAGCGTTCAAGGGCAACAACTCGACTGAAGCCTACGCCTTCGTGAACTTCGTCGACACCAACGGCACCTTCGACAGCGTGCATTTCGTGGAAAACAACGCTCCTGGTTTTGAGTCGGACAACCACACGGTTGGCTACGTCACCACGCCAGGCGGCAATAATTCAGCGATCCCCGAACCGGCGTCCCTGGCGTTGCTGGCCTTCGCCTTGGCCGGCCTCACCTTAGCCGGCCGCAGGCGACCCAACCTACGCAGTTGACGACGGCTGGCCGTCTTTCAACGCGGCGCTCTGACGCCCCCGTTTGTCGCTGCCGACCGCCTCGCGCATACGGCAACCCTGGACTGTGTTGCTGCATTGCGGCAAAAGGCTCGCATGAGCCTCCTGACCTGCACTGGCGTCACGCTGCGCATGGGTGGCCGCACCCTGCTCGATGGCGCCGACCTGACCGTGGACCCCGGCCGCCGGATCGGCCTCGTCGGCCGCAACGGCGCCGGCAAGTCCACCTTGCTGAAAGCGATCGCCGGCGACATCACCGTCGACGGCGGCGACATCCGCCTGTCGTCCCGCGCCCGCATGGCCCAAGTGAAGCAGACGGCCCCGTCCGGCGCTGCAACCTTGCTCGACACCGTGCTGGAGGGCGATCCGGAGCGCCTCGCTCTGCTTGCGGAGGCCTCCCGCGCCGAACGCGGCGAGCTCCCGCCCGACCGTGTGGCCGCAGTGTTCGAGCGCCTGCACACGATCGGCGCCGACGCTGCCCCGGCTCGCGCCGCGATCATTCTGGCCGGGCTCGGCTTCGACGCGGAGGCGCAGCTTCGCTCGCTCGACGAGTTCTCCGGCGGCTGGCGCATGCGGGTTGCGCTCGCGACCGTGCTGTTTTCCGCGCCGGACCTGCTGCTGTTGGACGAGCCGACCAACCATCTCGACCTCGAGGCGACCCTGTGGTTGGAGGGCTGGCTCGCCCGCTTCCCCGGTGCCGCGCTCGTGGTGTCGCATGACCAGGGCCTGCTCGACCGCTCGGTGCAGGCCATCGCCCACCTCGACCAGCGCAAGCTCAGCCTCACCCCCGGCGGCTACAACGAGTTCGTCCGCATCCGCACCGAGCACGCCATGCAGCAGGCCCGCGCCGCCGAGCGCATCAGCGCCCAGCGCGCCCATATGCAGGCATTCGTGGACCGTTTTCGCGCCCAGGCCAGCAAGGCCCGGCAGGCGCAGTCCCGCCTGCGCGCGCTCGAACGCATGCCGATGATCGACACGGTCATCGAGGCCTCGCCCACCCGGTTCGCCTTTCCCGAACCGGCCAAGCTCGCACCGCCGATCCTGGCGCTGGACGACGTATCGGTTGGTTATGGCGCCGATACGGTTCTATCCGGTCTGTCCATGAGTTTCGGCATGGAGGACCGCATTGCGCTGCTCGGCGCCAACGGCAATGGCAAGAGTACATTTGCAAAACTGCTGGCCGGGCGGCTTGCGCCGTTGGCCGGCAACCTGCGGCGGCCCGGCAAGCTGCGCGTCGGCTATTTCGCGCAGCATCAGGAGGCGGAGCTGGTGGCAAACGAAAGCCCGATCGACCATATGGCCCGCGCCCTGCCGCTTGCCGCACCGACCCAGGTGCGCGGCCAACTCGCGCGTTTTGGCCTGGACGCCGACCGCGCCCATACCCCCACCGCAAGCCTGTCCGGCGGCGAGCGGGCGCGACTGCTGCTGGCGCTCGCGACCCGGGACGCCCCGCAACTGCTGATCTTGGACGAGCCGACGAACCACTTGGACATCGATGCCTGTGACGCCCTGGTCCGCGCCCTGGGTGAGTTCCCCGGCGCCGTGCTGCTGATCACCCACGACCCGCATCTGGTGGAGCTGGTGGCCGACCAGCTATGGCTGGTGGATGACGGCACCGTGCGGCCGTATGACGGCGATATGGACGAATACCGGGTGCTGCTGGCGAAAAAGGGCAAGGCGCCGAAGCTGGCCGGTGCGGCAAAGGGCGGCAATAAGAAAGAGGAGCGGAAGGCGAGGGCGGAGGCGCGCGCCCGGGCTGCGGCGGCGTAGGCTGCGGATTTCTCCCGATGCCGAGCGGCCGTAACCTGTCCGTTTGCGAGGTCCACGCCGCAGGGATATCGGTTCCTGCGCTCGATCCATTTCCCGATCGGGGCGCTCACGGTCTTTGTTGGAGCTAATGGCGCGGGAAGAGCCAACCTTTATCGTGCCTTGCAACTCCTGCAGGCGGCCGCCAGCGGCACGTTAGCCTACGAGCTGGCGTCCAAGGAAGGCATGGCGTCGGCCATGTGGGCCGGCCGGCGCCGCGCCAATCAGCCAGCGCAGATCGAGCTCGCCACGCATTTCGCCGACTCTGACGTGGGTCCGGCGCGGCTTTTCTCCTACGAGGTCGCCGCAGGGTCCACGCCGCCTGTTCCGCCGGGTCCGCACGGCGCTTTCCCGCTCGAGCCGCAGATCAAGGAAGAGCTACTCACCTTCCATTATCGCGGACGAACGATCAAGCTGCTCGAACGTCGTGGACCCGTGGTGTTCGGCCGTGACGCCGAGGGATGCCGCAAGGAGATCAGCCGCGATCTGATGGCCTCCGAAACCGCGCTCGGCGCCTTCGACGAGCCGCAGGCCTTCCCGGAAATCCATAGC
>CAXTJW010000060.1:0-9744 GCA_964244305.1 uncultured Acetobacteraceae bacterium | reverse complement strand
CGAAACCGCGCTCGGCGCCTTCGACGAGCCGCAGGCCTTCCCGGAAATCCATAGCGTGCGAAGGCTGATGCTCGGCTGGCGCTTCTATCACAGCATCAGCACCGACCCCGGCTCGTCGCTACGGCCTCACGGCAGACGCAGGTCTGGTTGCGGCGCTGCAGCAGCAAGGGGATATGCAGCCAAAGACCGTTATCAAAAGAAACGGCGAAATCTGGATCGACGGGTCGAGAGTAACCGGGAGTTTCGCATCGAATGAGCCAGGGTAGCTGCTCGTTCTATTAACCCCCGCCTTATCATGGTGAGCGCGGCGCTCGAAAGCGCCGCGTTCCCGATCGGTTCAGCGCAGCCCGAAAAACGACAGTACCGCGATCACCACGACCACAAGCCCGACGATGTAAATAATGTTGTTCACTCCAACCCCCTTTGTTTGCGCGCTACAGGCATCTCGCCTGCTCTATCAAAGAGGAACGTGGCGGACGTAAAAAGGTTTTAACCGCCCCGCACACTGGAATTTGTTAAGCCCGACGGCTCGGCGGCGTCGTGCGGCATTCAACCCCATACAAGCAGCCACTTGCACACCGACCCTCAATCTCGATGTGATCCCGCATCGGCCTAGGCCGGGCATCCCGCAGTTCGCAGAGTCGTTACGCGGTATTGACGGCGGCCTGCATGCGGAACAAAATAGGAACATGATGGTTCCTACTTCATTGCTGCCCAGGCCGCCCCGCCTCACGCTGGACCAACTGCGTGCTGCAATCGCGCGTCTGGAGTGCGGCGCCCCAGCTCTGCACGGCACAGCCGTGCCATTTGGCGTGGCGGAGTTGGATCAGGCCTTGCCGCAGGGCGGGCTGGCCCGCGCCGCGCTGCACGAGGTTGCAGGCACGGGCCTCGACCGCGAGCATGGCGCTGTGAGCGCCCGGTTCGCCGCAGGCATCCTCGCCCGCCTGGCCGGCCCCGTGCTGTGGGTGGTGGACCAGGCCAGCGCTCTCACCCGCCCTTTCGCGCCCGGCCTGGCCAGCGCCGGGCTGCATCCGGATCGCGTGATATACGCCGAGGCCAGGCGCGATGCGACACTGCTGGTGATGGAGGAGGGCCTGCGCCATCGCGGCCTGGCCGGCGTCGTGGCCGAACTCGCCGCCCCGCTCTCGCTCACCGCCTCCCGCCGCCTGCAACTGGCGGCCGAGGCCACCTGCGTCATGGCCATCCTGCTGCATCGCCAGCATCGGACCGGAGGCCCGGACATATCGGGCGCCACCGCCGCCGCGACCCGGTGGCGCATCGCTGCCCTGCCGTCCGGCCCAGCGCTCCCCCATGCGCCTGACGTGCCAGGCCTCGCTCCCGCGCTGTGGCGGCTGGACCTCATGCGCTGCCGGGGTGGCAGGACGGGTTCATGGATTATGGAGGCGTGCGATGCGTCGGGTCGTCTCGGTCTGGCTGCCCCACTGGGCCACGGATCGGCTGCTGCGGGGCAAGCCCTCCAGGTCGCCTGACGAAGCAAAGCTCGACCAGCCAGTGGTCACGGCGCGGCACGACGGGCGGCGCCGGGTCGTGGCGGCGGCGGACGCGGCGGCGCAGGCGCTCGGCTTGCGGATCGGCATGGCGCTGGCCCATGCGGCCGCTGTCGTGCCGGGCCTGACGATCGTGGAGGCCGAGCCGGAGGCGGACGCCGCAGCGCTGCACCGCTTGGCGATCTGGTGCCACCGCTACACCCCATTGGCCGCGCCCGATCCGCCGGACGGGCTGTGGCTCGATATCACGGGTGCCGCGCACCTGTTCGGAGGCGAGGCGGCGCTGGCCGACAGCTTGGTTGCCCGGCTCGGGCGCAACGGCTTCATGGCCCGTGCCGCCGTGGCCGACACGCCGGGCGCCGCCCACGCCGCCGCCCGCTATGCTCCCGGCGTGCTGCCGGCCGGCCGGCACATGGAAATCTGCGCCGCCCTGCCCATCGCCGCTTTACGCTTGCCGTCCGATCTCGTGGGGGTGCTGCGTCGCCTGGGATTTGACCGCGTGGCCGATCTCGGTTGCCTGCCGCGTTCCAGCGTCGTTCGCCGCTTCGGCCCCATAGTCGTGCTGCGGCTCGACCAGCTCGCCGGACGCGTGTGCGAGCCGATCGTGCCGTTGGCGCCGGTGGACGCGTTGCAGCACCGGGTCACGTTCATGGAGCCGCTGCTGACCGCCGACGCGCTGTCCACGGCCATCACCTGTTTGGTGACGCCGCTATGCCGCCAGATGGAGCGGGCGGGGCAGGGCGCCCGGCGGCTCGATCTGCTGTTCGAACGCGTGGACGGCGCGGTCCAGGCCGTGCGTATCGGCACCGCCCATCCCTCCCGCGACATACGGCACTTGGCCCGGCTGTTGGACGAGCACCTGGAGAAGGTCGATCCCGGCCTGGGCATCGAGGCCATGCGCCTCGTCATCCCGCTGGCCGAACCGCTGCGTTGGCGACAGGACGGCGACGCGCTGGCCGCCTTTTCTGCCGACGTCTCCATTTTGGTGGACCGCTTGTCCAACCGGCTGGGCGCCGAGCGGGTCTATCGGACGGAACCGTTCGAGAGCGACGTTCCAGAACGGTCGATACGGCGCGTCCCGGCGTTGGCTCCGCCCGGCGGTGCGACCTGGTCCGGTGCGCCGCCGCTCCGCTTGTTCAATCCGCCTTGCCCGGTGGAGGCAGCCTCTGTGCTGCCGGATCAGCCGCCGTTTTTCTTTGTTTGGCGCAGGCGCCGCCACCGTATTCGCCATGCGGACGGCCCGGAGCGCGTCTACGGCGAATGGTGGCGCCGCGACGCCGAGGTCTCGGCCGTCCGCGACTATTTCCGCGTAGAGGACGAGGACGGCAACCGCTTCTGGCTGTTCCGCCAGGGCGACGGCATGGACCCGGCCACCGGCGGCCTACGCTGGTTCCTGCACGGCATGTTTTGATTGACGCTCTGACCCGATGGAAACCTGCTAGCATGCTGTCCATGAACGTTACCTTGCGTCAGCCGATGACCATTGAGCAGTTCCTGGCCTGGGAGGACCGGCAGGAACTGCGCTACGAGTTCGACGGGTTTCAGCCGGTCGCCATGACGGGTGGCACGGCCGCGCATTCGACGATTCAGGTCAATCTTATCGCCGCCCTATCAGGTCATCTACAGGGTAAGCCTTGCCGCCCTCATGGAAGCCACATGAAGATCGAGGTTGCGGGCCGCATCCGCTACCCCGACGCGTTTGTCGTCTGCACTCCGGTTCCGCCCCGCTCCAAAGTGGTCACCGAGCCCGTCGTTGTCTTCGAGATACTCAGCGAGGGTAGCGTGAACGAGGACCTGGTCGTCAAGAATGCCGAATACCGCGCCACCCCGTCCATTCAGCGCTACATCATCCTGCAGCAAACTGATGCTGGCGCTGTCGTGTTCGCGCGCAAGGGCGAGGACTGGATCAGCGAACCAATCTCCGGCACCGATGCGATCATCCGCATGCCTGAGATCGGCATCGAAGTCCCCCTTGCCGAACTCTACATCGGAGTCGAACTTGCCACCGAACCGGACAAGGTCGACGCATAACGGCGCGTTTCGACCTGAAACTCACCCGAATGTCGCGAGCAGGTCCTGCGTTTGCGCCGGACTCAACGTCCGGGTCGGCGACATGCGCGTCATGATGAACAGCTTTGCCGCCTCCTCTAGCTCCTCCGCTGCATAAACCGCGTCCGTCAACGTTCGCCCGCTCACCACCGGCCCGTGGTTCGCCAGCAGCACCGCCCGCGCCGTCCGCGCTTGCTCTGCGATCGCAGGCTCCATGGCGGCGTCGCCAGGCCGGTAATACGGCACGATCGGCAAACGGCGGCCGATGCGCATGACGAAATAGGGCGTGAGCGGCGGGATCGGGTTCTCCGCATCGGCGTCGGCCAGGCACGCCACCGCAGTCGCCATCGTCGAGTGAAGGTGCACCACCGCCCCAGCCTCCGCCCGCGCCTGGTAGAACGCCCGGTGCATGAATACCTCCTTCGACGGCGCATCGCCGCCGACATGCCTGAACCCGGCATCCAGCCGCGACAGCCGCGCCGCGTCCAGCCGGCCCAAACAGGAGTTGGTCGGCGTCATCAAATACCCATCCGCCAGCCGCACGCTGATGTTCCCGGCGCTGCCGACCGAATACCCCCGCGCGAACAAACTGGCCGCCAAGACCACCAGCATGTCCCGCAGCCCCGCCTCGTTCAAACCCGCCTTGTCCGCACCCGCCTTCTCCACAAGCGTCCCGCTCATGGCAGTCGCTCGAATGCCTGCATGAAAAAGTCCCGCCCGCCAAAATTGCCGGATTTTAGCGCCAGCAGTAGCGGCGCGCCGTCGCCCTCGGCATAGGTCCAGGGCACTCCGGGATCGATTTCGGCGCCAATGCGCATCCGCCTCACGCCCAGCCGGCTCACCACGGCCCCGCTCGTCTCGCCGCCCGCTACCACCAGCCGTCGCACACCGCGCGCTACCAGCCCGGCGGCGATCCCAGCCATCGCGTCCTCGACCAAAGCTCCCGCGGCCTCTCGGCCCAGCCGCGCCTGCAACGCTGCCACCCGGTCCGGCGGCGCGCTGGCCGCAATCACCACCGGCCTATCGCCCAGCTTGCCCTCGGCCCACTCCAGCGCCTGCGCCACCAACGCGACCGAGTCCGGTGTCGTCAGCGCATCGAGCTCCAAGGTCGGCGCCTGGTCCCGGACCGCGCCCAATTGGAACAGCGTCGCCCGCGAGCATGATCCAGCCAACACCGCTGCTGCGCCGGGCGCGTCGGGCAGCGTCCCGGCGTCCTGCTGCCGCAGCAGCCCCGCCCGGCGAAAATTTTCCGGCAATCCCATCGCCATGCCCGACCCGCCCGTCACCAAGGCATGGCCGTCGACGGCCTCGCCGATCGCCAGCAGGTCCGACTCTGTCACCGCATCCACGATCGCATAGCGGCGGCCCTGCTCCTTGCACGTCGACAGCGCCGACCGGATCGTTGCCGCCCCGCGCGATACCGTCGCAAACGGCACGAGCCCAACCGTCCCGTCGGTCTGCCGCGACAGCACCCGCACGAGATTGGCGTCCCGCATCGGCGTCAGCGGATGATCCTGCATCCCGCTCTCCGATAGCAGCGCATAACCGACGAACAGGTGTCCCTGGTAGACCGTCCGCGCATTGGCCGGAAATGCCGGACACGCAGCGGCGAACCCGCAGCCGAGCCGCGCGATCAGCGCGTCCGCCACCGGGCCGATGTTTCCCTCCTCCGTGCTGTCGAACGTCGAACAGTATTTCTGGAATATTTGGCGGCACCCGACCGATTGCAGCCAGGCCAGCGCCGCCAGGCTTTCCTGCACCGCCTGCTGCACCGGCGCGGTGCGGGATTTCAGTGCAATTACGATCGCGTCGACATCCGGTGCCGGCTCGTCTGCCGCTGGCACGCCGATCAACTGGACGGTGCGCATTCCCCCCTGCACCAGGGTGGAGGCGAGGTCGGTCGCCCCGGTGAAGTCGTCCGCAATGCAGCCCAGCAACGGCATGGCCTAGCTCCTCAACACTTGATCCAGCAGCGCTGCCTGCCCTGGCCAGCCCGGCAGACGCTGCCCGGCCGACCAGGCAGCCGCGGCCATTTCCGCCCGCAGCGCACGGTCGAATACCACGCGACGCAGGCATTTCGACAACGTCGGCTCGTCCTCCAAAGCGCAAACAGCGCCCGCATCCATCGTCACCAACGCGCCGCCGCCTTCCGTTACGACGACCGGCACGCCGCGGCGCAGCGCCTCCGCGACGCCTGCGGCATAGCCCTCCCATCGCGTCGCCAGCGCAAAAACCTCCGCCTTTCGCCACAGCGCGTCCAGTGCCGCATCGTCGGGATCGGCCAAAAGCTGCACCCGGCTAGCCAGTCCAAGTTCCGGGATCAGCGTCGCCAAATGCGCGGCGTGCTCCGGGTCCCGTCCGGCTGCGCCGGCGATGGTCAACGACCAATCGAGGTCCGGCAGCCGCGCGAGCGCTCGCAGCAGCACGTCATGCCCTTTCCGGGGCGTCAGCACCCCTACCGAAAGGATGCGGCATGGCCCGTCCGCGGCCACGCTGCGCGGCAGCACGTCGGCACCGGGCTCGACCACCTTCACCGTGGCCAGCCCGAACTCTTGGATCAGCCGATCAGCAACGGGCTGGCTCGTTGCGACCACATGCCGAAGCTGTGGCAGCATAATGCGCATAACGGCCGCCACTTCGGCTCGCTGCGCCTCATCCCGCCCGGCGGCCGCCAATGCATGATGCACCAATGCCACCGCGCCAGCCTCAATCAGCTTATCCAGCCGGGGCAACAGATGCGGCAGCAACAGCCCGTCGATCACTGGGACTACTCCGGCTGTCCACACTGGATCAGGACCTTGGATGACCTCTACGGCGTGTCCGATTGTCCGAAGGTTCGCAGCCATGGCTTCGGCATAGGCCAGGCCGCCTCCGCCCGTGTCGGCGCGGTCGGGAAGGACGAACGCGATGTGCATCGGCGTGACGTACCATACGCGGCACTGCGGGTCACGCCCGCATCTGCAACGCCATCGCGCCCCGGTCGCTCCGGCCACGGTCCATTGCAGCGGCCCCGCTTGCGCCATAGCGACCGCCCGCCTGCGCGACACCCTGCCGCGCTGCACGTGCCACCATGTCCAGCACGCGGCCCTGAACGACGATGGCTTGCTCGAGCAGCGTCCGGTTCTGCTGGGCGAGGTCGCGCAACTGCAGCGCCAGCCCGGCCGCATCCGGATGCCGTACTGCCGGCTGCGTGGCCGAAACCTGCGCCAGCTCTCGTGCCGCCGCCAGCTTCTCCTCCAGCAACGCCGCTGCTGCAGAAATATCGAGCGCCAGCAGCGCCGCATTCTCGGCTGCGAGCACGCGGCTCAATCTCCTCGCCGCAAGCAACAGGGCTGACATCCCTAAATCCCCTGCCGCGAGGACGTCTGCTGCAGCGTGGTGCTCCGCGCTGGCGGACGCCCCGGCCTTGTCTGTTCGACGGGCGCTTGCTTCTGAGAACTTTGAGGAGCCGCCCCGGCAGCACCGTTATGCGCCTCCTGCATCCGCAGCATTTGCTCCATCACCGGGCGCGCCAGACCCACTCCGCCCGACTTCGCCATCTGCTTGCCGATTTCAGTCACCATCATCGGCTTCCAGGCCTCCTCTCCGGATCCGCCTCCGAACACGCCCTTGGACGCATCCACTGTCTCGAACATCGGCGCCAGCATTTGGCCCAGCGCCATTGCCTCGAAATCCTGCGCCGCCTTTTGAATGCGGGCCACCTGCTGGGGCGGCAAAGCTGCGGCGGTCGGGGTCGTCGAGGGCGGGGCGGTGTGCGGCGCTGTGGTCATCGCAGTCTCCTATCGGACAACAAGGTCGGCCTGCAGCGCGCCCGCAGCCTTGATCGCCTGCAGAATGCTGATCATGTCGCGTGGACCTACGCCGAGCGCATTCAGGCTGGCCACCAGATCGCGCAGGGTCACGCCGCCGCGCAGGATGCCGAGATGCCGGTCGTGCTGATCGTCGATCTGTATATTGGTGCGCGGCACGACGACGGTCTGCCCGCCCGAGAGCGGCTCGGGCTGGCTCACCTCCGGCTGTTCCGACACCCGGATCGTGAGGTTCCCCTGCGCGATCGCGACGGTGCTGATGCGCACGTTCGCGCCCATGACGATGGTGCCGCTGGCCTCGTCGATCACGACGATGGCCGGGCTATCGGGTTCGACGCGCAGGTCCTCGATGCGGGCCAGCACGTCGATGATATCGCGCCCGGCCAACTGCAGCGAAACGGTGCGCGGGTCGGTCGCCCGCGCCGCGCCGCCGCCGAGCGCGCGATTGATCGCGTCGGCCATGCGTCGCGCGGTCGTGAGGTCCGGGTTGCGCAAACCCAGGCGCAGCACCGTCTTGCTCGCGAGCTGAAACGCAATCTCCCGCTCCACTGTGGCGCCGTTTGCGATGCGGGCCGACGTCGGCACTCCGCGCGTGACCGATCCGGCCGCGCCCCGCGCTGCGATCGCTCCCGTCGCGAGTGCCCCCTGCGACACTGCGTAGACCTCGCCGTCGGCGCCCAGCAGCGGCGTAACCAGCAACGTGCCGCCAGTCAGGTCCTTGGCGTCGCCCAGGGCCGATACCGCGACGTCGATCCGGCTGCCGCTGCGGGCGAATGCCGGCAGGTTCGCCGTCACCATGACGGCCGCTACATTCTTCGTCTGCAGCTTGCTTTCCTGGTCGCGCGTGTTCACGCCTAGCCGCTCCAGCATGCCCATCAGCGATTGCCGCGTGAAGACCGCACTGTCCAAACGGTCCCCGGTGCCGTTCAGGCCGACCACGAGGCCGTAGCCCACGAGTTGGTTGTCCCGCACGCCCTCCATATCGGCGATATCTTTGATTCGCACCTGCGCCGACGCCGCAAAGGACGCCAGAAAGAGGCCGAACAGGACGAGGATCAAGCCGCGAATAAGCACGAACCATCCTTTGCACGAAAAACATTTACGAAGCGTAAACCTGCTGCAGGCCATTATGGCGTCGCGGCGAGAGGTGCCGCTGCAGCAGCGCCGTGAATGCGTCGTCGCAAAGCCCGTGCCGTCGCCGAAGCCCAGCAACTAGGGGCCAGGCGGCTGCAAGGGCCTCGGCAGGATGTGCCGCGTGGGTCGAAAAGGTAGGACAGGTTATGAGCATCATCGCCGCATTGGCCGCGCCCACACCGACAGCCGCACGCGCCCGCCGCTTGGCCGGGCCCGGTCAATTCTACATTGACGACGACGCTGCCCCAAACGCTCCGGCTGCAATTTTCGCCCCGGCGCCCGTCAGCATGCACAGCTTGCTTGCTCTTCAGGAAGCTGAGGCCGACGACATTCAGGATCGGGCAGCACGGCGACATGCCAAGTCGATGCTGGCCGAACTGGCTTTAGTCCAACGAGCCCTGCTGCAGGTTGATGCGGCCGGGATGGCTGCGTCGCTCTCTCGTTTGGACCGGCTTACGCGTGGTGGCGTCCTTGCGAACGATCCTCGGCTTGCCGCGGTGGTTCGCGCCATCGCCCTGCGCGCCGCGATCGAGGCGGCCAGGCACGTGGCATAACAGCGACACGTTGCGGCTCAAAGGTTACAATTCGCCTTCTACATAGTGCATGAATGCATGAAATCATCGACTTGCGTAAAGGCAGTCCTTGGCAGGCCCGCCATCGCATAGCTATAAGGCCGGCAATCCCGCCAAGGGGTGATCGTCGATTGAAGGGTCTCCGGCTATGATGCTGACGCTGCCTCCGGATTACCGGCCCACGGACACTGAGGAGTTTATGAATCCGATTCAGGCGGAGTACTTCCGCCAAAAACTTTTGCGCTGGCGTGCGGATTTATTGCGCGAGGCCGATGGCACGCTGGCTAGCCTGTCGCAAGGCGGCATTCTTGAGCCCGATATCACCGATCGGGCGAGCGTCGAGACGGATCGCGCATTGGAGCTTCGCACCCGGGACCGCGCCCGCAAACTGATCAGTAAGATCGACCAGGCACTGTCGCGTATCGATAACGGCCTTTATGGGTTCTGCGAGGAAACCGACGAGCCGATCGGCCTCAGGCGCCTGGAAGCTCGCCCAATCGCCACGATGTCGATCGAGGCGCAGGAGCGGCATGAGCGGATGGAGCGCGTCCATCGAGACGACTAGCGCTCCCGGGGGTTCTGTTGCAAATGCTGCATCGGGGCGAGCAAGACGCTGAGGATCGGGGCACTCAGGCAGCAACTTCGAAGAGCCCGGCAACGAAGGCCGCCTGC
>CAXTJW010000059.1:0-14711 GCA_964244305.1 uncultured Acetobacteraceae bacterium | reverse complement strand
CCCCGAGCCGAGCCTACTCACATTTGAGTCAAAGCAAATGGCGGTTGGTATTAGATGCAGCATCGGGCAACACGGCAGCCGATCGCCCCTAATTGGACATACTCGCGTCCGCGGCGTTCGCACGGCTGAACCACACGCCGGATGCGATCGCGGTCACCAGCGTGACGCCATAGACGACGAGGGCCAAACCGAGGGTCGCGAACGCCAGGGTCAAGGATCCTGTCGCAGTCAGCACCGCCCAGCCGCCGCCGACTGCGATCACCAGGCGAACAAGCCCCGCCAGCAACGGCCATCCAAGGCGGCCGGCCCCTTGCGAAGCGAAGTACAGCGACAATCCCAAGCCGAAGAACCCGTAGGTCGGGCCGACGCAACGCAGATAGGCGACGCCGGTCTCGAGCATGAGTGGGCTGCTGCCGAACAGGTTCAGCCAAGCCACCGGCCAGATCGCCGCGGCAATCCCGATGCTTTCGGTCACTACGAAGGCCAAGGCGCTGCCGGTCAGCGCGATCTGCAGCGCGCGCCGCCGCTGCCCCGCGCCGATATTGGTGCCCACGAGCGCCACCATCGGCGCACCAAGCCCGAACACCAGCGGAATGAGCAGATATTCGAGCCGGGCGCCGGTGCCGTAGCCGGCGACCGCGTCCGGACCGCCCGCCGCGCCGACAAGTGCGGTGGTCAGCGTCACCGTCAACGTGGTCTGCAGCGTGCTGACCGCACCCACGGCGCCCACGCGCAGGATGTCGGCGAACAGCGGCCAGTGCAGGCGTGCTCCGCGCAGCCGCACCACGCAGCGGCCGGACAGGATAAACCAGGCCAGCACCACGATCATCAGCAGGGTGGTCAGCACCACGGCCAAGCCGCCGCCGGCGATGCCGAGCGCCGGGATCGGACCGAAACCAAAGATCAGCAACGGCGATAACGGCACCAGCAGCACAACGCCGACGCAGATGGCCAGCGACGGCACCAGCATATTGCCAGTGCCGCGGATCACACTGGCCAGGGCGTTCATAAGCCACACCAGCACGTTCCCGGCAAAGACCATGTTCGAATACTTGAGCGCCGCCTCGAGCGAGGCACCCTGTCCCCCCATCGCGCTGTAGATCTGGCGGCCGAACGCTAGGAACAGCGCCGAGGTGCCCAAGCCGAGCGCAACATTGATCAGGATGGCGTGCAGCACCAACGCGTCCGCGTCCGTGCGCCGACCGGCTCCGAGGGCCCGGGCGACTGCCGAGGAGATGCCGCCACCGATGGCACCGGCCGACAGCATTGCCATCATCATGAAACCCGGAAACACCAGAGCCATGCCGGTCAATGCGTCGGTACCGAGGCGCGACACCCACCAAGTCTCGATCAGCCCGGTCGAAGCTTGTGCCATCATGACCAGCACGTTCGGCCAGGCGAGCAGCAGCAGAGTCGAGAGGATCGGACCGTGTAGCAGCAGCCGGGTGCGTGGGCTCATCGGCATGGCAGTCGCCGCGGCTGCCGGGACAGCCTGCACCGACAGGTCCGCGACGCGTAGGCTCATGCGTTGCGTTCCTTCTGGCCGCGAGTTGGGCGCGCGCCGGCGGCTTTTTCCGCAAGGCGCGTGTTCGTGGCGGCGCCCGCGGCCGGGCCGGCGGCGATCCGGTAATAGGGCTCGACCAAGGGCCGGCCCGAGTGACGGTCGACCAGGATCGGCTCCGCGGGAGCGCCAGTTGCGGCATCCACGATCCTGACGCTCTCGCCCTCCGGGGCGAAATGCCGGTTGCCAAAGGCCAGCAGCGCCATCAGCACGGTGTGGAAGTCACGGCCACGGTCGGTCAGCACGTACTCGTCACGGGGTGGATGGGCGTTGTAGCGCCGGCGTTCCAGCATGCCGGCCTCGACGAGTGCCGCCAGCCGGCGGCTCAGCATGTTCGTGGCGATACCGAGGCTCTTTTGGAACTCGTCGAACCGCGTCTTCCCGGCGAAAGCGTCGCGGAGGATCAGCATGCTCCACCATTCGCCAACCCGCTCGAGGCTGCGGGCAATCGGGCAGGTCATCTCGTCGAAGCTTTTACGTTGCATGGCGCAGTCCTACACGAGTCACTTGCATGTTGCAAGCATAGAGACTATCATGATGAAAGTGACTGGGCTAAGTCCAGGTCCATCGGAGATTGATCATGAGCAGCAACGCCACGGGTACCGCCCTCATCACGGGGGCTTCCAGCGGCATCGGCGCCGTCGTGCAGGCGGTGCTGCCCGGCGCGACGCGCACGGAGGTCTGGCAGCGTTCAGGCAAGGACGTCGACGCGCTCATGCCCGGCATGGTGATGGAGGTGGGCGACCTCGTCGACACGGCGTTGGTCGGGCTCGACAAGGGGGAGACCGTGACGATCCCGCCGCTCGCCGACGAGGCGCAGTGGACCGCCTACAACGATGCCAGGCTCGCCTTGGCGCCGAACCTTTCGCGCCGCAAAGTCGCCGACCGCTACCGCCAGACCGTCGCCGCGTGAGTGTCGCCGCCCGACTGTTGCCGCCCAACACGGCGCATCGCGCCACATAGACTAGGAGTTCAACATCATGTTTAACCGAGCTGTCTCTGGCTTTGCACTCGCTGCGGCCCTTGCGGCCGGCCTTGTAGGCGCCGCCCGCGCCGACGAACTGCGCCATGCGTTGCCACCACTGGCCAGTATTACCACCGACCTCGGCAACAAGGCATCGGCGCTCACCTATTGGGTCGACGAGGCCGACGGCGTTCATGTCGTTACCACGATCGACACCGTCGTTGGCGATGACGCCGCCTCCGATGCGCAGCAGCACGCAATCGTGCGCTTTTCCGCGTTGATCCTGCCCGGCCAGTCGCAGGTGATTTCCGTGCCGGGGCCGGTCGGCGCGCAGCAACAGGCGCTGCGTATCCGCCGCCTCAGCAACAAATCTGGTAAGTTCCGGATCGAGGTCGAGCAAGTCCCGGGTGCGCAGGTGAGAGCACAAGCGTCTGCTGCTGCAACGAACCGTTCATAGCGATTGAGGCGCCGGGCGAACTTGTGCGGGGAGCCGGCCGCTGACATAGTTCCTGACGTGGATATTTCGGCGCAAGACCGATCATGCGCCATATAGGGGGACAGGATGACAACGTTGACCGTGAACGGGGCGGATCACAAGGTGGACGCGGCGGGCGACACCCCACTGCTTTGGGTGATCCGCGAGCATATGCAGCTGACGGGCACGAAGTTCGGCTGCGGCGTGGGGCTGTGCGGCGCCTGCACGGTGCACCTGAACGGCGAGGCCGTGCGCTCGTGCCAGACCTCGGTCTCCGACGCCGCGGGTAAGAAGATCACCACGATCGAGGGGCTCGACCCCGACGGGCGACATCCTCTTCAGAAGGCCTGGATCGCCGAGCAGGTGCCGCAATGCGGCTACTGTCAGTCCGGCCAGATCATGCAGGCCGCCGCCCTGTTGGCCAAGAACGACAGTCCGACCAAGCAGGAGATCACCGACCACATGGACGGCAACCTCTGTCGCTGCATGACCTACAACCGCATTCGGACGGCGGTGCTGCGCGCCGCGTCCGACATGCGCGGCGAGCTGGGAGCTTAAGCCATGAGCAAGCACACCAATATCGCGCTAAGCCGCCGCCACTTCCTCGTCGCCACCGGAGCCGCCGGCCTCGTGATGGGCTACGCGGCGCTGCCCGACGCGAGCAATGCCGCGACCTCGGCGGCCGCGGCCGCCAGCTTCACGCCGACCGCCTGGTACACGATCGGCAACGACGGCCGCATCGTCGTGACCGTCGGCAAAGCGGAGATGGGCCAGCACATCTCCAGCACCATGTCGCAGCTGATCGCCGAGGAGCTCGGCGCGTCGTGGAGGGACGTATCGTTCGTCCTCGCCTCCAATGACCCGAAATACGACGACCCGATGCTGAAGGCGCAGATCACCGGCGGCAGCTGGAGCACGGGGATGAACTTTGATGCGATGAGCCGCGCCGGCGCCGCCGGGCGGATCACGCTGATCGACGCGGCTGCCGGCATGATGGGCGTGCCGGCGGCGCAGCTGGTCGCCGAGCACAGCCGCGTCGTCGACACCAAGAGCGGCAAGAAGCTCACGTTCGCGGAGATCGTCTCGACCGCCAAGCCGAGCCGCGTCTGGACGCCTGACGAACTGAAAGCGATCACGCTGAAGGCGCCCGCGGATCGGACGCTCGTGGGCCGCTCCGTCCCGCAGCTCGACATCCCGCAGAAGACCAACGGGACGGCGAAATACGGCATCGACGCCTTCGTGCCGAATATGGTTTACGGCAAGCTCGCCCTGCCGCCGGTGCGCTACGGTGCGACGGTGAGGTCGGTCGATGATGCCGCGGCGAAGAAGGTGCCGGGGTTCATCCAGGCCGTCACGCTCGACGATCCGACCAAGACCACGTCTGGCTGGGTGGTCGCGGTGGCCAGCACCTACGAAGGCGCCAAGGCCGCGGCCGCGGCGCTCAAGATCGACTGGGACCACGGGCCGAACGCGACCGCTGACGACGCCTCGATCCTGGCGGAATCGCGCCGGATGCAGAAGGACGGCTCCGAAGGCATCCTGTTCGTCAAGAACGGCGACAGCGCCGCCTCGCTCGCGAGCTCGGCCAAGGTGATCGAGGCCGAGTTCACCACCAGCATCAACATCCACGCTCCGATGGAGCCGATGAACGCGCTGGCGGAGTTCAAGGACGGCGTCTGGAACATCTACACCGGCAACCAGTTCAACACCCGCAGCACCGCGATCGCGGCCGCCTGCGCCGGCGTCGACCCGGGCAAGGTGGTGATCCACCAGCAGCTGCTCGGCGGCGGATTCGGCCGCCGGCTAGAATCCGACATGGTGATCCCGCCGGTGCTCGCGGCCAAGGCCGTGGGCCGCCCGGTGAAGGTGATCTACGCCCGCGAAGACGACATGACGATGGATTTCACCCGCCCGCTCACTTACCAGCATGTGAAGGTGGGGCTGGACGCTTCGGGCAAGGTCGTCGCCATGGAGCACGACGTGATCGGCGCGTGGCCCACTGCCCGCTGGGGCATTCCGGCGTTCATGGCCCCGGCGATCGATAAGAAAGGCGTGCACGACGCCTTCACCGTAAACGGCGCCGACTACTGGTACACCGTGCCCAACCACACCGTCCGCAACTTCGAAAACAAGGTGGCGCAGGCCGCGACACCCTCCGGGCAGCTCCGCTCGGTGGCGCCGGGCTGGACGTTCTGGGCGACCGAGAGCCTGTGGGACGAGGTCGCCCATGCGACCAGCCAGGACCCGGTGGCGCTGCGTCTTGCGATGCTGGACGGCGCCGGCGAGAACGCGATCGGCGCGCAGCGGCTGGCCAACGCGCTGCGCATCGCGGTCGGCCGCTCCGGCTACGGCGTCGAGAAGCTGCCGGCCAACGAGGGCATCGGCGTCGCCTGCGTCAGCTCGCAGGAGCGCGCCTCGCCGACATGGACGGCCTGCGTCGCGCACGTTGCGGTCGACCCTAAGAGCGGCGAGGTGACACTGAAGAAGCTGACGGTCGCGATGGACGTCGGCACCGTGGTGAACCCGGACGGCGTGCGGGCGCAGGTCGAAGGCTCGGCGCTGTGGGGGGCCTCGATCGCGCTGCTGGAGAAGGCGACGCTCAGTGAGGGCGGCATCCAGGAGACCAACTTTGACAGCTACACGCCGATGCGGATGAGCCAGATCCCGGAGCTCGACGTTTCCGTGATCGGCAACGGCGAGCCGGCGGTAGGCTGCGGCGAGCCGGCGGTGACGGTGGTCGCGCCCGCGATCGCGAACGCGATCTTCAACGCGGTCGGCGCGCGGGTGCGCTCGCTTCCGATCACGGCGGAGAGCGTGAGGGCTGCAATGAAGGCCTAGCCGCGACGTGATCGAGGGACCACGACCGCCGTCGCGGTCCCTGGCACCACTTTACGCGATGCTGCAGCCACGCCGCCTCCCCGCAGAGGAAGGGGCGCAACCTGGAGGGCCCTTGAATGAAGATTGCTTTGCAAATCGCTTGTAGCCTCGTGCTGGTGTGCGCGTTGGCTACTGGTGCCGCGAACGCGCAGCCGGACTCGCCGGCGACCGACGTGAAGCCGGCCAATCCGGGCCGCACCATCAGCAAGGCGGGCGACGGCAGCATGGCGGCGCCGACGGACTCCATCGACCCGATCCGCAAGCCGTCGATGGAGGGCCTATCCACGAAGTCCGTCGTGCCGCTGCCGAGCACGGGCGCCACGGGTGTGAGGCCTCCGTCCCAGCCAGGCGCCGCCAACCCCGCCCCGCCAGACGCGGGATCCAAGCCCTAGCCGCCTGTCACGCGCATATCAACACGCTCGCCGCTAGGAATAGCCGTCGAATGCAATGGGATGACTACCTCGATGTCATCGCGGTGCGCGGCGATCGCCTGGTATGTGGGATCGCCATTATACTCGCCGTGCATTGCGACGTGGCCAATCGATCGCCAATCTGATTGACCTGGGATGCGTCGTCGACGTCCTGATCGGTCAGCAAATGCGCCACGATCATCCATTGGCAGTATTCACTGCCATAAGCAGTTCGCGCCACGTTCGGCGCGACTTCACGCCATGCTTCGCCTCCAGCCATTGTCCCGCTCCGTCGATCCGCAGTCCGGTGCTGTCGACAGTACGTAAAACGGACCATACGGCACGTACGCTGGCTGGGTTACCAGGAAGGTCACCGCCCGGCAGCTGACCGTTGAGTGGTCAGGTGCCGAAAGCGTAAGGCTACCTCACGGCCGACCGAACTTGGGCCTACGGTTTTGCGCATTGTCCCACAATGGGAAGCTTATTGTTGATTCATCCGGCGATAAGCAGGTCCAGGTTGACACCGGCGATCTCCCACTCGGAAAGCTCGCAAGCAGCGAACACGCCTGCGACGGTGTAAGGATCCTGTTCCACGAGAACCAAAGCCTCTGATCGAGAGTCGACCTCGTACACGAACAACCCCCCTGGACGATCGATGAACTGACCTGCCATCACGAGCTTGCCCGCTTCTGCCAACGCCTTGGCGTACTCTCGATGCGCCGGACGCACTCGCGCCACCGCGTCCGCATCCACGATGTAGGTCGCGTAATTCACATGCTTCATCAATGACCCTGCTTTGTTCGCAGTTGACGCCACCAGTCGCGATTAGCCAGTGAGATGGCATTGTATTGCCTTCTGCGTCAGCCGGTCATCGCTGCCACTTCCCGGCTTCCTTGATTGAAGCTGACCGGCATTCGAAGCAGAAGGGTGATAGCCCGGAGTTCCGCACCGTCTTGTTCGTTCAGGGGTCCGTGGCCGCCCAGTCGAAACCCGATTTTCCGGCCGATGCGGTCACGCTTTCTATCGAGCAAGCTGTTCGTCGGACAGGAAGCGGCTTGGCATCGCGTGTGAAACTTCGGACCTGTGCGTCAGTCCGGGGGTGGACCAAAGATCAGGCGCTTACAAGCTGCAAGTATCCCATGCGGAATAGAGCAATTATGCAATAAGTTTTGCATAGGTTCCAGGGCGCTGGCATGAATTGTGGCTATGCTCGCGTCTCAACCGAGAACCAGCGCCTCGATTTACAACGCGCCCGGCTGAAAGAAGGCGGGCACCGCAAATTGTTCGAGGGGCAAATCTCCGGTGCCGCCCGCGGACAGCCTGCGCTGGAGCGGCTGCTTCAAGAACTGCGCGAGGGCGACATTCTTGTTTTCACGCGCCTCGAGGGCAGTTTGCTGTGAAAACCGCGACGGCGGACAGCGCTCATATGCGACGCACGCTGTTGTTTCGCCCTGCTCTCATAGGGCGGCGCTGGCAAGCCCTTCGCCTAAAAACAGGAGTGGCAGTCACTGACACTGGTTGGCTATGCAGTGCCGGCCGGCTCGGGTCGGGCTTGCCCGATCGCGACTATAGGTAAACCCCGGCGTAACCGGCTTTCACGCCGCCAACGCCCGCGGCTGTTCGCCGACGATCGCCAACAATCACCGCAAATCTACGCCCTTATCTACACCCAACGAGCGCGTGGATGCCCCAGCGAGACCCCGTCGCTACATACGAAACCGCTGATTTTATTCAGTTAAACTGGAGCGGGCGAAGGGATTCGAACCCTCGACCCCAACCTTGGCAAGGTTGTGCTCTACCCCTGAGCTACGCCCGCATTCCAGCGACCGCGGTTTCTAAGCAACTCGCGGGCGTTGCGCAAGAGCAGATCGCCGCCCCGCCATCAAAGACCGCCGCATGCCGCAGCCCGTAACCCTTGCCGTCCCGCCCGCTTGCACATTTCGCCCGCGCGCAACATCTATGCACCATCAGACGACCCAAGATAGGCGCATCGGACATGGAAATGCTCATCGGCCAAAAAGCGGCTGGCCAGCGACCCGGCACCCAACGCACCGCCGGCCCCGGCGCAATCCGCCAAGGACCGGGCGGCGTGGCTAAGCCGGCGTCGGCAGCCGCGGGCCTAGGTGCGGACGAAATCATTGTCGATGGCACACAGCAAACCTTCATGCAGGACGTGATCGAGGCGTCGCGGTCCGTCCCGGTTCTCGTCGACTTCTGGGCAACTTGGTGCGGACCGTGCAAGCAGCTCACCCCAGCGCTCGAAAAGGTCACCCGCGCTGCCGGCGGCCGCATCAAGCTGGTCAAGATCGATATCGACGCCAACAAAGCCCTGGTGCAGCAGCTCGCGCAGATCGGCCTGCCGCTGCAGTCCGTGCCGACCGTGGCGGCGTTCTGGCAGGGCCAAATCGCCGACCTGTTCCAGGGCGCGCTGCCCGAAAGCGAGATCAAGCGATTCGTCGAGAGCCTGCTGAAGCTGGCCGGAGGCGCCATGCCTGCGGCGGACCTGCTGGCCGAAGCACGGGCAGCGATGGAGGCCGAGCGCTTCGAGGATGCCGGCGCCCTTTTCAGCACCCTGTTGCAGGACGACCCGGAGAACCCGGCCGCCTGGGCCGGCCTAATCCGTGTCCTGATGGCGCTCGGCCAGGAGGACCAGGCCCGCGACGCGCTGGAGCAGGTGCCGCCTGCGCTCGCCGAGCACCCCGAGGTGAGCGGCGCTCGAAGCGCGCTGGCGCTTGCCGAGGAGGGCCGCAAGGCCACGAGCCAACTGTCGCAGTTTGAGCAACGCCTGGCCACCGATCCGGGCGATCACCAGGCGCGTTACGATCTGGCTGCGGCGCTGAACGCCAGCGGCGACCGTGCGCGGTCCGCCGAAGCGTTGCTGCACATCATCAAGCACGACCGTGCCTGGAACGAGGACGCGGCCCGGTTGCAATTGCTGAAGCTGTTCGAGGCCTGGGGCCTGACCGATCCCGCAACCCTGGCTGCACGGCGCAAGCTGTCGGCGCTGTTGTTCAGCTAGCGTCATGGCATCGCGATCCAACATCGACGAGTTGCCGACGGAGTTCGCGGTATTTCCCTTGGGCGGCGCGCTGCTGTTGCCCCAGGGCAAGCTGCCGCTCAACATCTTCGAGCCGCGCTACCGTGCCATGGTCGAGGACGCGCTCGGGTCCGGCCGGGTTATCGGTATGGTGCAGCCGGACGAGAACAGGCCCGAAACGCCGAGCGGGCCGGCACTATATAGGGTCGGCTGCCTTGGCCGCCTATCGTCGTTCAGCGAGGCTGATGATGGGCGCTACCTCATCACCCTCACCGGCATGGTCCGGTTCGTCATTAGCGTGGAACTCGAGATGCAGCGCGGCTATCGCCGGGTGCGCGGCGACCTTGCTCGGTTCAGCAGCGACCTCGACAGCAAGCCTGTCGTGCAAGGCATCGACCGGCAGGGGCTGACCGACGCGCTGCGCAGCTATTTCACCGCGAACGGCTTCGACGCGAACTGGGACGCGATCAACGAGATGCCGGACGACGCTCTGGTCACCACCCTCGCGATGGTCTGCCCCTTCGATCCTGCGGAGAAGCAGGCCCTGCTCGAAGCGCCAAAAGCGGTCGACCGGGCCAGCACGTTGCTGACTTTGCTGCAGATGGGCGCCCACTCCATCGACGGTGGCCGGCAGGGCCGGCAGGCAAGCTGAGCGCCCGGGACGGGAGCTTATGGGGAACAGCATGTCCGAAGCTGCAACCGTCGATCCACGCCTGCTCGCGATCCTGGTCTGCCCGGTGACGAAGGGTCCGCTCACCTACGACCGCACTGCGCAGGAACTGATTAGCCGCAAGGCCGGCCTCGCGTATCCGGTGCGGGACGGCATCCCAATCATGCTGCCGGAAGAGGCGCGCCTGCTTGACGACGCCTGATGTGACGCCGCGTCCGACCGAAATCCGCGTGCGGCGTGCGACGCAGCGGCTCGAGATCGCATTCGACGACGGCGCGCATCTGTCGCTGCCGGCCGAACTGCTTCGCGTCGAGAGCCCGAGCGCCGCCGTGCAGGGGCACTCGCCGGACCAGAAACAGACGGTGCCGGGGAAGTGCCGCATCAACATCGCCGAGGTGGAGCCGGTCGGCCACTACGCGATCCGCATCAAGTTCAGCGACGGCCACGACACCGGCATCTTCAGCTGGGCGTTGCTGCGCCGGATGGGCCAGGAGCAGGATACGCTATGGGCCGCCTACCTGAAGGCGCTGGCTGAAAAAGGGCTTAGCCGCGATCCCTGAAGGCGATGCCCGTGCTACCGGGCGCGCACGATAATCGCGGTCAGGCCGCCCTTCAACACGGCAAGCAGGTCTGGCAACATCAGCGCGACGCAGCCCTCGGTCGGCGCGAAGTCCGGCCGGGCCACATGCATGAAGATCGCGCTGCCCATGCCGCGCACCACCGGGGCGTCGTTCCAGCCTAGGACGCCAATAAGGTCATAGACCCCATCCGGCCGCCAAAGCGCTTCGTGCCGGCCGTCATGCGGCAGGCGGACCGGGCGGTTGTAGTCCGCATGTCCGGGCTCGTCGCACCAGCCGTCATGCGGGGCCAGCGGCATGACCGGCACCACCGTGCGCGGACGCGTAATTCGGTCGGCGCGATACAGCACCCGGCGCAATGGCAGCAATCCGGCCGGCGTCGCGCCGTCGCCCTCTTGCTTTTGCACCCGCACTCCGCCGCGGCCCAGCGCCGCCCGCAGCCGGGTGCCCGCAAATGCAAGCACGCCATCGGAGTCCAGCGTCGCCTGGCCCGTCTCCGCCCCGCTCATGCCAGACCTTTCTCCAGCGCTTGGCTCCGCTGCCACTCCTGCCCGGCTTCCTGATAAGCTGCAAGGCCGCGCTGCTTATTGGCGTTGGCGAACTGGGTCGGACTCTGCAGGAACTCCGGCACTGTGGTGGCCAGCGTCGTATACTCGCCGGCCTGCAAGGTGCCGGGCGTCACGGGACTCATCGGCGCCGACCCGGTGGCCGACATACCGGCGGGCATTGCTGGACGCGACAGGTCCGGGCCCATGGTGAACAGCGCCTCGGCAAAGCTCATGATCGCCGCGCCCAGGATCCCGATTGGACCGCCGAAAATGCCAGCGCCCAGAATGCGCAACGGCGCCGGGATCGTGTCGCCCGTTACGGCCCGGTAAATTGTGCCGACCACCGGTATATGCTGCAGCGGGTTCAACGCCTTAAGGACGTCCTTGAACGGCACGTCGATCGGCTGCGGCCAATATCCATCAGGCCCAATTGGCCCGGCGCCGTCTGGCGGCGTTGCGTAGCCAAACAAGCGGGAGGCGGGATCGGCGCCGGGCGTGGGTGGGATCATGGGGTGGCACTCGCAACTATCATGCCGTGAGGCGGGCAAGTATCATGCCGCCCGATCAGCCCAAGAGATGCCCGAACCGACGCACCTTCGTCGCCAAGTAATGATCGTTGATACCATTGGGCTCGATCACCAAAGGTTCCCGCCCCTCGACCTGCACCCCGCACGCCGCAAGCGCCGCGAGCTTATCCGGATTGTTCGTCAGCAAGCGGACCCGGCCGATGCCAAGCTGGTCCAGCATGGTCGCGGCAACCATGAAGTTGCGCTCATCCGCATTCCAGCCCAACGCCCGGTTGGCGTCGAGCGTGTCGAGCCCGTGATCCTGCAGCGCATAGGCGCGCAGCTTGTTCGTGAGCCCGATGCCGCGACCCTCCTGCGCCAAATACAGCAGCACCCCGGCGCCGTCGGCCGCCATGCGGTCCAGCGCCGCGTGCAGCTGTGGGCCGCAATCGCAGCGCAGGCTGCCAAGCAGGTCCCCGGTAAAGCACTCGGAATGCACCCGCGCCAGCGGCGCCGGGTCTGCTGCGCTTGCGTGCTCTGGCTTGCCGATCAGGATCGCCAGATGCTCGATCCCGGCGTCCGGGGCACGGAATGCGACGACCCGGGCGTCGGCCGAGGCGGCAAGAGGCACCTGCGCCGACGCGACCTGCACCAGACTGGCGGACGCTGCCGCCGGATGGGCCAGCACGTCCGCGGCGGACACCGCCAGCATGCCCAGCCGGACCACCTGCATCGACGCATCCGGATGCACCGGCGCCACGAGCGCCGCCGGCAGCAGGCGCCCAAGCTTCATCAAAGCGATCGCCGCCGGCGCCGGAACGGGCAGGGTGGCCTGCTCCGGCGGGTCTGCCAGTATCTGGCTCGCGGTCGGATCGGCCATGCCGCGAAGCAGGGCCGCGTCGAGCAGCCCGGCTGTCCGCAACGCGATGGCGCCGCCAGGTTCTACGGGGCGACGCAGCAGCGCCGCCGCACGCACCGGCGATAGCAGCAGCACGGGTGGACCTGCCGCGAGTGCCGCGAACTCGGCGAGTCCGGCTGCCCCGACCGTATCCGCCGCCGCTACGATGTAGTCGGGACTTCCCAGCAACAGCACCGGCGTTCCACGGCGCAGGTCGGCGACCGCCCGGTGCACGGCCCTGGTCCGCAGCGTTTCAGGGTCGGGAAGGAAGGGCGCTGGCGCTTGCTCAGCCTGTGATCCTTGCGGCTGCGCCACGTCATCTCCATCCAAATTCATATCGTCCGGTAGAGGATATGGCGTTCTCTTGTGCGCCGTATCCAAGAGCCTCACATATATGTGTGCATTCTTACCTGCTATGGTGCAATTTCACACGTCTGGCGCGCGTTGGACTCGGAACCGATCGTCTATCAAATTTACGGGCGTCACCTTGTTGTGTTGGCTGTCTGCCTGGATCGATGCTGCTGCTGGATACAGCGTGACGCGCTGCCTCCGGTCTTTTATGGGGAAAGTGCCGAATGACAGCTGATCGTCCGATTCTCATCGTCGACGACGATGTCACCTTGCGCGAGGCGCTGCTCGAGCAACTCCAGGTCGATGGCGAGTTCGCGGTCGCCGAAGCCGGGACCGTTTCGGCCGCTGAAGCACTAATGACCGGCAAGGATTCGCGATTCGACGCCGTCATCCTCGACGTAAGCTTGCCGGACGGCGACGGCCGCGACCTTTGCGCCTCGTTGCGCAAGCGGGGGCTGCGCATGCCGATCATCATGCTGACGGGGTCGGACGACGAGGCGGACGTGGTGCGCGGCCTGGACGCCGGGGCGAACGACTACATCGCCAAGCCGTTCCGGCTGGCCGAGCTGCTCGCCCGGCTGCGCGCCCAGCTTCGAATCTTCGAGAACTCCGAAGACGCGGTTTTCACAATCGGGCCGTATACCTTCCGCCCCAGCGCCAAGCTGCTGTATGAGCCGGTGAAAAACCGCCGCATCCGCCTGACCGAAAAAGAGGCCGCGATCCTGAAATACCTGTATCGCGCTGGCACTCGCCCCGTTGCGCGCCAGGTTTTGCTGAACGAGGTCTGGGGCTACAACGCCGCCGTCACGACCCATACGCTCGAAACCCATATCTATCGCCTGCGCCAGAAGATCGAGCCGGATCCGAGCAACGCCCGCCTGCTGGTGACCGAGGGCGGCGGCTACCGACTCGATCCGGTCGGGGTGATGCCGGGCGGCTGATGCGCCGGCGCACCCTTCTGGCGGCTGGAGCAGCGCTTGCGACCGCCCGTCCAGCCGCGGCCGAAAGCGGGCAAGTCCGGCTTTCCCACGGCTATGGCATCCTCTATTTGCCGCTGATGGTGATGCGCGACCGCAAGCTGCTGGAGCGCCAGATGGCCCGCGCAGGGCTTCCCCAGCCGGAGGTCTCCTGGCAGTTGCTGGACGGCGGCAACGTCATCAATGACGCCATGCTTGCCGGCGCGCTGGACATCGCCGGCACCGGGTCGCCAGGGTTCATCACGCTGTGGGCCAAGGCGCGGGACATTCCCCGGGCGGCGGTGATCGGGGTCTGCGGCCTGAGCACCTGCGCGCTGACGCTCAACACCAACCGTCCGCGGCTACGGACGCTCGACGATTTCACCGCCGACGACAAGATCGCTATTCCCGGCATCAAGACGTCGCTCGCCGCTGTCGTGCTGCAGATGCTGGTGGCACAGCACTTTGGCCCGGCCAACTACGCGAAGCTCGACCCATTGACGGTCGGCCTGCCGCATCCTGAGGCCTATGCGGCGCTCATGAGCGGCAAGACCGAGATCGCGGCGCACTTCGCCTCGCCGCCATTCTCGATCCTGGAGCTCGCGGACCCGCGCATCCACAAGGTGATCGCCGCGAGCGACGTTTTGGGACCATCGACGCTCGACGTGGTGTTCGCGCCGAAGCGGTTCGTGGACGCCAACCCGGCCACGATGGCCGCGTTCCTCGCCGCGATCGACGAGGCGAATGCGCTGATCGCCGCCGACCCAGCCGCCGCCGCGCAAAGCTACCTTCGCCTGGCCGGGGCGCGGCTGGCGGAGGCGGACGTGCTGCGGATGATCGGGGACCCTGACACCAAGTTCTCCGCCACGCCCGACGGCGT
>CAXTJW010000058.1:0-14725 GCA_964244305.1 uncultured Acetobacteraceae bacterium | reverse complement strand
TGACGCTGCCGGTGATCCGCTGATGCTCGCTCGGCCCGCCGCCAGTATACATCTCACGCGGCTTGAACGATCCGGGCTTCGTATCCTCAACGGTGATGGTATTGCAGCTCTCGATCACCGGGATGTACCAACGCATCAGCGTCGGGTTATAGGCCGTCGGCGGCCAATTCTTGCCGCCCATGTTGCCCGGGCAGATCTCCGACACCCTGTTCTCACGCGAAGGCGTGACGGAGGCGTTGTAATGCTGCACCGGCTGCTTCGGGTCATACTCGACCGGCTTGCCCGTCTCCGGATTGAGCCCGGCCGTCCAGGTCGACTTCTTCACGAACGCCGTGCCCCAGACGAACTCGCCATTGGTCCGGTTCACCGCATAACCAAACCCGTTGCGGTCTGCAGTCAGCGCCAGCTTTGCCGGCCGGCCGTTCACCGGCGCCTCGATCAGCACGTTTTCCGATACGCTGTCATAGTCGAACGGATCGTTCGGCGTATGCTGGTAATGCCACTTGATCTTGCCTGTGTCGGGATCGAGCGCCAGCGCGCTGTCGGTATAGAGGTTGTCGCCGGGCCGGTGCGTATTGTCCCAGTCCGGGCCGGGGTTGCCGACGCCCCAGATCAGCGTGTTGCTCTCCGGGTCGTAGCTGCCGGTGACCCACGTCGAGCCGCCGCCATTCGCGGCCGTCTCGGCGTTCTTCCAGGTCTCGCTGCCGGGCTCGCCCTTCGCGGGAATGGTATAGGTGCGCCAGACCTCTTTCTGCGTCTTGAGGTCTGTCGCGGCGATCCAGCCGCGGATGCCGTATTCCGCCCCGGCGACGCCGGTGATGGCCATGCCCCTGATGATCAGCGGCGCACCCGTCACCACCTCGCCCTTGTCGGGGTCGGCGACCTGACGCTGCCAGGCGACCTCGCCGGTGTCCTTATTGGTCGCGACCAGGCGTCCATCGAGCGTGTGGGAGATGACCATCTTGTCCCAAAGCGCCACGCCGCGGTTGTCGACGCCGCAGCATGCGACGGCGCCGGCCCAGTCGTGATCGGTCTTCGGGTCCATTTTCCACAGCAGCTTACCCTGGCCGCCATGGGTGTCGATCTTATAGACCGAGCCCCAGCCGTCGGTGACATACATGGCCCCGTCCTCGACGATCGGCGTGCCCTCCAGGCCGCCATGGGTCCAAATGCCGCCGCCCTCGACGCCGCCCAACGCCATCGACCAGGCTACCTTCAGGCCCTTGACGGTGTCGCGATTGATCTGGCTCAGCGGCGAGAAACGCTGCGCTGAATAGGTGCGGTGGTGCTGGATCCAGTTTCCCTGCTCCTTGTCCGCATTGAGCAGCCGCTCCTGCGTGACATCATCGGCGCGGGCCGGCGTGCCGAGCGTTCCAGCTAGCACTGTGCATCCCAAGGCGAGAAAACGCAGCGTTGTGCGACCTAAATTCATCGATTTAACCTCCCCAGATTAACGTAAATTTTCTACTACTTTACTAACCTCGTGGCAGACAACTCTCCTAAAACCACCTTCTAGGCAGCATAGGACAGTCTAATTGAGCAAAGCAAGCTGACCACCGGGTAGTGGGTAGGGTAATCGCATTTGACCCGTACGCGTTTGTTCATCATTGCGAGGAGCGCTTGCGACGCGGCAACCCACGCCGCACACACGGATTTTGGCACATGCGGCACTGGATCGCCGCGCCGAAATCGGCTCGCAATGACGACGCATTGCGAAACGGCCAAACTGACCCGCTATCCTGCTCCAAGCGGCCCGCCGCCTACGATTTCTCCTCCATGCCATCCGGCGCAACCGTCACCTCGACCGAGACGGTACCGGCTTTCTGGAACACCACGGAGCACGTGAACGTCTCGCCCGGCTGCAACGCCTGCTTCGTATGCAGCAGCATCAAATGAAATCCCTTAGGCGCCAGCGTCACGGTTGCGCCCGCGGGGATCGCAATCGCTTTCACCTCCCGCATCGAAAACCCGCCCTCGCCACGATCCGTCGCGTGCTTCTCGGCGAAGTCGGCAACCGGGCACCGGAACCGAACCAAACTATCCGGCGCGTCGCCGCGGTTGGCAATCACCATATATAACGGCGTATCGACGCGAGTTTGCACCACTGCCGGGGTCCACGCCTTCGAGATCTCGATGACGCCCTGCGCTTTCGCCCCCATCACCGGCATCGCCGCAAGCAACGCAGCAACAAAGTATTGTCCGCTCCGATACACCAAAGCCCTCCGTTTCAAGTTTCCAAGTCGCAATACTGCGCTGATCGTCCCTCAGAGCGGCTTCAGGCCCCGCTCGATGGCCGCCCGCTGCGGCTCCAGGAACGGCGGCAGCGCCAGCCGCTCGCCCAGCGTCTCAAGCGGCTCGTCGGTGGCGAAGCCCGGCCCATCGGTCGCAATCTCATACAGAATGCCGTTCGGCTCCCGCGTATACAGGCTGCGAAAGTAAAAGCGGTCGACCGGGCCGCTCGACGCGATGCGCAGGCGCTGCAGCCGCTCGACCCAGCCCGCATACTCCTCGTCGCGCACCCGGAAGGCGACGTGGTGCACGCTGCCCGCACCCGGCCGCGCCTGCGGCAGGTCGGGCTCAACGCGGACATGCAGCTCCGCCGCCGGGCCACCCTCGCCCATCTCATAGACCTGCACCGTCACGCCGGGAGCGTCTGGGCCTATGCCGGGCTGCGTACTCGCGGCGACGAAGCTGCGAGCCCGCCGCATCGCCATCACCTCGGTAAGGAACCGGTCGGACGGCGCAAGGTCGGACACACTGATGGTGATTGGCCCGAGGCCGCGGATCTGATGAGCCTCCGGCACTTCGCTGCGGCCCCACGCATGGAACGGACCGGCGCCGCCGTCGTCGACCAGCGCCAGGCGCTGGCCCTCGGGGTCCTCGAAATCGAGCTGCAATCGTCCATCGACCTCCCTGGCCAGCCCATGCGGCGTCCCGGCGGCGTCGAGACGCCTGGTCCAATAATCCAGCGCAGGCGCACCGGCCACCCGGAGCGCAGTGCGCACGATGGACTGCGTGCCGCGCCGCTCCCGCTCGACCGGCCAATCGAAAAACGTAAGGTCGGTCCCGGGACTCGCCGCACCATCGGCATAAAATAGATGGTAGGCGCTGACATCGTCCTGGTTCACGGTCTTCTTCACCAGCCGCATCCCGAGCACGCGCGTGTAGAAGTCGTGGTTGCCGCGCGCGTCGGCCGTGACCGCCGTCAGATGGTGAATGCCATGGAGCTGCATCGCTTCGTCCTTCTTGCCTGCCTATCGCCGACCCAACCGTTTGGTCCCAGGAAGGCGTGACGCTAACCTGATGCGAGAAGCGGAGGAAGCGCTATGGGAGGCAGTCGTCACGGCAGCGCCGGATTAACGCCGCGAGTCCGAACCAAGCTCCAAGCGGCGCAAGAAACGACCAGCAGCCACCCATGGCAGGCAACATTCGCGCAGGGCGTCACAGCACACCGGGCCGGCGACATCGAGGCCGCCCAGCGGCTCTATCGCTCTGCCGCCGAAACCGCCACCGATCCCACCCCGGCCCGGCTGCTGGCGCTCCTGCTGTCGGAGGCCGGCCAACCCGAGGCGGCCCTGACATGGGCCCGGCACGCGGTATCGCTCGACCCGGATGTGGGCCTATCGCATGCGGCGCTCGGGCGCGTGCTGCTGCAGTCCGGCCAGTTGGAGGATGCGGAGCAGGCGCTCCATACCGCGGTCTCGTTCGATCCCAGCATTAGCGCCGCGCATCAGGGCCTCGCGGCCCTTGCGGGACTGCAGCACCGGCGCGGTCTCGTGCTGTTTCGCGCGCGCCAGTGGCATGACGCCGCAATCGCGCTGGCCGCCGCCGCTCGCCTGCTGCCGGAAAGCTCCGATGCTTGGCATGACCTCGGGACCGCCCTGCACGAGGGCGGACGCCTCGCCGAAGCCGCCGGCGCCTACGTCAAATCGACGGAGCTCGCGTCCGATCGGGCAGAGACATGGCATAACCTTGGCAGCGTCCGCCAGGGATTGCACGACATGGACGGGGCGCTGACGGCCTATGCGCGGGCCTTCGCGCTCCGGCCCGAATCGTTCCCACGCATCGCGCAGGAGCTTGCGGCCGGCAATCCCGGACGGGTATGGCTGCGTGCCGGGGACCTGCGGCGGGCTCTGGCGCGG
Organism: uncultured Acetobacteraceae bacterium; assembly: GCA_964244305.1. GTDB lineage: Bacteria > Pseudomonadota > Alphaproteobacteria > Acetobacterales > Acetobacteraceae > CAHJXG01. The sequence goes on along the minus strand of CAXTJW010000058.1, from coordinate 10,583 downwards.
CAATAGCCGCCCGGCCGCGCCACCCCGCCACGCCTCCAAATAGCACGACGATGCGCTTGCGGCCGCCCTGCCAAGATAGGGATATCGTTCGGCTTCAACTGCCAAAGCCCAGCAGCGCCGGATCGATCGGAAACTCTCGCCCCGCTCGCGGGCTCCCGTATGGCGAGAACGGGTTGATGTCCCAGTAATTCGCGCCCCGGGCCGCATCCAGGCAGGTGAACACGCCCGCCGAGGTATGCCCGAACTGCGGACGGGAGCGTGGGTAGAAATAGCCGGTGTCGCGGTCCGCCCACACCACGAGGTCGCGCGGGCACCCATGCTGCGCCGCCGCCTCGGACGCGAAGGCCGGGATTTGGCCGAGTTCGATCGGCGGCAGTGCGTCGTCCGCCAACACGAAGGCCGCGAGCGCTGCAAGGCTAGTGCCCAGGCGCACGGAACCGTCCTCTGTAAACGCCCGGCTCGGCCAGGACCGCCTCGCCGACCACTTTAAATGCCTCAGCCGCGCTACCGTCCACGACACCGAAATCGAGGTCCAAGGGCTCGCGCGGGACCGGGATGCACTGGGCGACCGGCGTACCGCGCGGCAGGACGCACGGCGTGGCCGGGTCGAGCCATCGCGCCGGGAACAGCAAGCCTATGTCGTGAAAACGGTCGGCGTCGACCAAGCCCGTGAGGGTGCGGAACGGCAGATCGTCGCGGTTCAGAGGATGCGTCGCCAGCAACGACCACCCTGGCGGCAGCTCGATGGTCCAAAAGCCCACGAACTTGATAAGGTTGTCGTCGCCGAACGGCGCGCCGGAAACCTGGGCGGCTGCATGGAAATTGATCGGCGCGCGCGGCTGCCCCGTAAGGCCCGGCTCCGGCGCGGCCCAGTCCCATGCGAAAACGCCATCCTCGTAGCGGAGGTCGCACGGCAGCGGCATCATGAACCCCGCTCGCATGGCGTCGACGAACGGCGGGCACTGCTTCACGGTGCGTATCGCCGCCCCGCCATGCATCTCCGACCCGGCAGTCGCAGGCATCGCCCGCAGCCACTCCGGCAACGCCTGCCGCGCAGGCACCGGGCGCGGCAGCACCGCTTCCAGCGCCGGGTCGCAACGCAGGCGGATGATCATGGCCCCGTCCTCCCCACGTCCCGTCCTCCCGGCAAAATGCGGCGTCGCGAACGGGCCGCGACGCCGCTGTTTTAGCTAGCTCGCGCGGCCCTTCTTCCAGGTATCGATCAGCGTCTCATAGGCGACCGTCTCGCCCTTCGGCTTCTCGTTCGCGAGCTTCGGCCATGGCGCCGTGCCCTTCGCCTCCCACACCGCCGCCGTCTGCTCCTTGTTCAGCTTCGGCGCGCACTGGCTCATGCCCGCCCGCTCCAGCCGTCCCAGCACCTTGTCCATGTCCGACGCCAGCGTATCCATCGCCTGCTGCGGCGTCTTCTCGCCGCTGACGGCCACGGCGACGTTCTGCCAGAACAACTGCGCCAGCTTCGGATAGTCCGGCACGTTGGTCCCCGTCGGCGTCCATGCCACGCGCGCCGGGCTGCGATAGAACTCCACGAGCCCGCCGACCTTGGGCGCCAGGTCGGTCATGGTCTGGCTCATGATGTCGCTCTGCCGGATCGGCGTCAGCCCGGTGATGGTCTTCTTCAGCGACGTCGACTTGCAAATACAGAACTGCCCATACAGCCACGCCGCCTTGCGCCGCTCCAGCGGCACGTAGTTCATCAGCGTCCACGAGCCGACGTCCTGGTAGCCGTTCTGCATCCCCGTCTTCCAATACGGGCCGTGCGGCGACGGCGCCATGCGCCACTTCGGCGTGCCGTCCGCGTTCACGACCGGCAGGCCAGGCTTCGTCAGTGCCTTGGTGAACGCCGAATACCAGAAGATCTGCTGCGCGATATGCCCCTGGCCCGGCACCGGACCGGCCTCGGTAAAGGTCATGCCGGCGGCCTCGGGCGGCGCATATTTCTTCAGCCACTCCACGTATTTGGTCAGTGCGTAAACCGCCGCCGGGCTGTTGGCGCCGCCGCCGCGCGACGCGCTGGCGCCGACCGGATGGCAGTCCTCGACCCGGATGCCCCACTCGTCGACCGGCAGGCCGTTCGGCAGGCCCACATCCGCCGCGCCAGCCATGCTGAGCCAAGCATCGGTGAACCGCCAGCCGAGCGACGGGTCCTTCTTGCCATAATCCATATGGCCGTACACTCGGACGCCATCGAGCTGCTTGATGTCGTTGGTAAAGAACTCGGCGATATCCTCATAGGCCGACCAGTTTACCGGCACGCCAAGCTCGTAGTTGTACTTCTTGGAGAACCTGTCCTTCAAATCCGGACGCGCGAACCAATCGGCACGGAACCAATATAGATTTGCAAACTGCTGATCGGGAATCTGATACATCTTCCCGTCCGGCGCAGTCACGAAACTCTTGCCAATGAAATCGTCCACATCGAGCGTCGGCAGCGTCACGTCCTTGCCCCCGCCCTTCATGAAATCCGACAGCACCGTCGTCACGCCATAGCGGAAATGCGTGCCGATATGGTCGCTGTCGTTGTCGTACATGTCGTAGATCGGCTTGCCCGACTGCATCTCGGTCTGCAGCTTCTCAACGAGGTCGCCCTCCTTGATGTAGTCGGAGGTGACCTTGATGCCGGTGATCTCGCTGAACGCCTTGGTCATCACCTGCGATTCGTAGACGTGGGTGTCCAGGATCTCGGTGCAGACGTGGATTTCCATGCCCTGGAACGGCTTGGCGGCGTCGATGAAGAACTGCATCTCCGCCATCTGCTGATCATGCGTGAGCGTCGAGGGCTGGAACTCGTTCTCCATCCAGCGCTGCGCCGCCGCGCGCTGTGTATCCGCATTCTGGGCGCGGGCCGGCGACCCGGCGACGCTCGCGACCGTCGCGACGGCGGCCGTTCCCGCGATAGCCTGCCGCCGGGTGAGCTGTGGCCCGGTAGGTTGTGCTTTATCCATGGACGCTTCCTTTCATTCTCTCTCCGTGGGACAGGCGCGGGCTGACGTGGAGAGTTCGCCAACCCGGAAGGCGATCCCCTCCCGCTAGCCGAACCAGCCGATCAGGAGGACGACGACGACGCTGATGCCGAGCGCGATATATTGGTCGAGCTCGGTGAAACCGATCCAGGCGAGGTTGAAGAACGCCGCCGTGAGCAAGCCGATAAACAGCCGGTCGCCGCGTGTGGTCACCAGCGGCAGCAGGCCGCGCCGGGGCGTGCAGGGCGCCAATGCCTCCCATGTCGTCATGCCCGCGAGCAACAGCGCGATCACGCCGAAGAACACGGCGGTCAGCGGGGTCCAAGCCATCCAGTTCACGCGGCCACCCCGTCAGACCCGGCCAAGGGCGAACCCCTTCGCGATGTAATTGCGGATAAACCAGATCACGACGGCGCCCGGAACGATCGTCAACACGCCCGCGGCAGCCAGCAGGCCGAAATCGAGGCCGGTGGCGCTCTCGGTTCGGGTCATGATCGAGACGATCGGCTTTGCCGCGGTGGAAGTAAGGTTGCTCGCCATCAGCAGCTCGACCCAGGAGAACATGAAGCAGAAGAACGCCGTCACCCCGACCCCGGCACGAATCAGCGGCAGGAACACGAACAGGAAGAAACGCGGAAAACTATAGCCGTCGAGCGCCGCCGTCTCGTCCAATTCGCGCGGCACGCCGGACATGAATCCTTCGAGGATCCAGACCGCGAGCGGCACGTTGAACAGGCAATGCGCCAATGCGACCGCGAGCGGCGTGTCGAACAGCCCGACCGATTGGTAGAATTGGTAGAACGGCAGCAGGAACACCGCCGGCGGCGACATGCGGTTGGTCAGTAGCCAGAAGAACACCTGCTTGTCGCCAAGGAAACGGTAGCGCGAGAAGGCGTAGGCGGCCGGCAGTGCGACGCTGACCGAAATCAGCACGTTCAGCGCCACGAATTCCAGCGAATGCCAATACGTCACATACCAAGTCGGATCGCGGAAGATGTGCAGGTAGTTCTCCAGCGTCGGATGCGTCGGGATGATCTCGAGCCGCGTCAGGATGTCGGGCGTGAGCCGCAGCGACATGTTCAACAGCCAATAGATCGGCAGCATCAGCAGCACGAAATACACGCAGGGTATGACGCGGCGTGCCCATCCGGCGCGGTCGTTCATGCCGGCCCCTCCGCCCGGCCCTGCGCGCTCAGCACGATGTAGAACAGCCAGGAGAACAGCAGGATAATAAGAAAGTAGATCAACGAGAACGCCGCCGCCGGCCCCACATCGAACTGCCCGATCGCGAGCTTGGTGAGGAACTGGCTGAGGAACGTCGTGCTGTCGCCGGGTCCGCCGCCGGTCAACACGAACGGCTCGGTATAGATCACGAAGCTATCCATGAACCGCAGCAGGATAGCGATGGTCAGCACGCCGCGCAGTTTCGGCAGCTGCACGTAGCGGAACACCGCCCAGGACGACGCGCCGTCGACCGCCGCGGCCTGATAGAACGCATCCGGGATCGCGCGCAGCCCGGCGTAGCACAGCAGCACCACCAGCGGCGTCCAGTGCCACACATCCAGCAGCAGCACCGTACCCCAGGCGTCGTTCGGCACCAGCGCGTAGTTGTACGGAATGCTCAGCACCGTGTTCATGAAATAGCCGCCCAGCCCGACATCGGCGCGGCCGAAGATTTGCCAAATGGTGCCGACGACGTTCCAGGGGATCAGCAACGGCAGCCCCAGCAGCACCAATGCCGCCGAGGCCGCCGCTCCGCCGCGCGGCATCACCAGCGCCAGGCCCAGCCCAAGGGGAATCTCGATCAGCAGCACGCAGACCGAGAACACCACTTGCCGCAGCAAAGCCTGCTGCAGTTCGGGGGCATGCAGCGTGTCGCGGAACCACTCGTCGCCGACGAACACATGGCGGGTCGGCCCCATGATGTCCTGCACCGAGTAGTTCACCACCGTCATCAGCGGAATAACGGCGGTGAACAGCACCACCAGCATCACCGGCGCGACCAGGAACCAGGCGGAGTGGCGGACCGGCTTCATGCGACCAGCATTTCGTCGGCATAGAGCTTCGTGCGTGCGCGCGGCAGCCAAGCCGGCAGCATGCCCGCGCCCGGCACCGCGACGTCCGGCGACGCCTTGATGGCGATGCGGCAGCCGCCGAGCCGCCCGTGGATCAATTGGTACCCGCCCAGCGGCTCGACCTCCTCGATGCTGACCTGCACGGGCGCCGCCTCGCCGGGGTCGAACAGGCTCACGAACTCCGGCCGGATGCCGAGCATGAGCGCCCCGCGCGGCGCCCGCAGCGTCAGCTCCGGCGCGAGCGGCACGCGCTGGTCGCCGATCACCGCGGCGCCGCCCTCGATGCGGCAGGGCATCAGGTTCATGCCGGGGCTGCCGATGAAATGGCCGACGAACACATGGCGCGGCTCGTCGAACAGGTCCTGCGGCGAGCCCTGCTGCAGCACCTTGCCCCGGTCCATCACCACGACGCGGTCGGCAAAGGTCAGCGCCTCGGTCTGGTCGTGCGTCACGTAGATCAGCGTCACCTTCAGCTCGTGGTGGATCTGCTTCAGCTTTCTGCGCAGTTGCCATTTCAGCGCCGGGTCGATGACCGTCAGCGGCTCGTCGAACAGGATGGCCGCGACATCGGTCCGCACCAGGCCACGGCCCATTGAGATGCGCTGCTTGGCATCCGCCGTAAGGCCCGACGCCCGGCGTCCAAGATCGCCCGTAAGGTCGAGGATCGCCGCCACCTGGTCCACCCGGCTGCGTATGGCGCGGTCCGCCATCCCGCGGTTGCGCAGCGGGAAAGCGAGGTTCTCCCGCACCGTCATGGTGTCGTAGATCACCGGGAACTGGAACACCTGCGCGATGTTGCGGGTGCGGGTGTCGGTGTCGGTGACGTCCTTGCCGTCGAACAGCAGCCGGCCGTGCGACGGACGCACCAGGCCGGACAGGATGTTCAGCAGTGTGCTCTTTCCGGACCCGGACGGCCCCAGCAGTGCGTAGGCGCCGCCATCCTCCCAAGTAAGGTCGAGCGGCTGCAGCGCGAAATCCTCCGGGCGCGCCGGATCCGGCCGGTAGCTGTGCGCAACGTCATGCAGCCGAATGCGCGCCATGCTTGGCCTCCCCTGGCAGGCTCGGGCGGAATTGCGGCGCGCGCGCCAGGGCGCCATCGGCCGCGAATGCATAGAGCCGGACGCCGTCGAAGCGGAACGTCGCCGCCTCGCCGATCTCCATGCTGTGCACGCCGTCCGCCTGCATCAACACGGGCGTCTCGTTGTAGCGCCCGTGCACCAGCGTCTCGGAGCCGTTGATCTCCGCCAGCTCGATCACGACCGGCAGCTCGCACGCGCCCGGCGACGCCACCCGGCTCACATGCGCGGCATGCAGGCCGAAGGTGTAGCGCCCGGGGGCCAGTTCCTCGAACCCCGGCGGCAACGCCAACGACGCGCCGCCATCAAGCCGAACCCGCCCCCCGTCGATCGCGCCTGGCAGGAAGTTCATCGCGGGATCGCTGATTAGCCGCGCCGTCTCGAGGTCCCGCGGCGCGCGATACACCTCGAGCCCCGGCCCCTCCTGCAGCATCCGGCCCTCACGCAGCACGCAGGTCCGGCCGCCCAGCATCAGCGCCTCCTGAGGCTCGGTCGTCGCATACACCACGATGCGGTCGCTGCTGCGGAACAGCGCCTTCATCTCGGATCGCAAGTCCTCGCGCAGCTTGTAATCGAGGTTGACCAACGGCTCGTCGAGCAGCAGCAACCGGCTATCCTTGACCATCGCCCGCGCCAGCGCGCAACGCTGCTGCTGCCCGCCGGACAGCTCCGCCGGCAGCCGCTTCAGGTATAGAGTGAGGCCAAGCCGCTCCGCCATGTCGCGCACGCGCCGCTCGCGCTCGCGCCGGTCCAGCCCACCGGCGACCACCAAAGGCGACGCAATGTTGTCGTAAACGTTGAAGTTCGGATAGTTGATGAACTGCTGATACACCATCGACACGCTGCGGCGGCGCACATCGACCCCCGTCACGTCGACGCCGTCCTGCAGCACGCGGCCCGCGCTCGGCTGATCCAGCCCGGCCATCAGCCGCATCAGCGACGTCTTGCCGGCGCGCACCGGCCCCAGCAACGTCAGCAGCGTGCCCGGCGCCAAACTCAGGCTGCACGGGTGCAGCACGCGCTCCGCCCCGGCCATACGCTCCACGTTCTGCAGCACGAGGCTCATTGCGCCGCGGGCACTCCCAAGACGGACGCCGCCGATGCGAGCGCGTCGTCGAGCGCGCGAGCAGTCCCGGCGGGAACGTGCAGGCCCAGTTTCGAGCGGCGCCACAGGATGTCCTCGGCGGTTTCCGCCCATTCCTCCCTGGTCAAATAATCCACCTCGCGCCGATGCAGGTCGCCGCCGAAACACATCCCCAAATCCGGCATGCCTTGGCAACCTTCGAGCAGGCGGTCCGCCCTGGTGCCATACGCACGGGCCAGCCGGAGCGACAATTCGGGCGGCAGGAACGGGAACCGCGCGCGGAACCCGGCCAGGAATGCACCGAAATCGCCGTCCGGCATGTCGCCGCCGGGCAGCGGCACGCTGTCGGTCCAGGGCTTGCCGCCGGCAGGCAGATGCGGGGCCAGCCGCTCCATCGCATGCTCGGCCAGCTTACGGAACGTCGTGATCTTGCCGCCGAAGATCGACAGCAGCGCCGGGCGGCCCGGCCCGGCGTCGAGATCCAGCACGTAGTCGCGCGTCACCGCCGAGGCGTTCTCCGACGCGTCGTCATACAATGGCCGCACGCCCGCATAGGACCAGACAATGTCCGCGGCGCTCATCTGCCGGCGGAAATGCCGGTTGACCACATCGAGCAAGTAGCTGGTTTCCGCCGGGTCGATCGCGACGCGGGCGGGGTCGCCGTCGAACGCCACGTCCGTGGTGCCGACCAGCGTATACAGGCCCTCGTACGGGATGGCGAAGATGATGCGCCGGTCGGTGTTCTGGAGAATGAACGCCTCGGGGCCGGGATGCAGGCGCGGCAGCACGATGTGGCTGCCCTTGATCAGCCGGACCTGCTTGCCGCTGTTCAGCCCCAGCGTCTGGTTCAGCACACGCGTCACCCACGGCCCGGCCGCGTTCACCAGCGTGCGCGCCTCGATGGTGGAACGCTGGCCGTCAGGATGCAGCAGCTCGCACTGCCATGAGTCCACGCCGCGCGTCGCCTGCATCAGCCGGGTGCGCGTCAGCACGCTTGCCCCGCGGTCGGCCGCATCCCGCGCGTTCAGCACCACCAGGCGCGAGTCCTCCACCCAGCAGTCGGCATAGATGAACCCGCGCCGGAAACCCGGCTTCAGCGCCGCGCCGACCGGATCGCGGTCGAGCCGCACCGACCGCGTCGCCGGCAAACGCTTGCGAGGCGCGAGGTGGTCGTACATGAACAGGCCAAGCCGCACGAACCAAGCCGGACGCAGGCTGCGCTCCAGCGGCAACACGAAATCCATCGGCCAGATCACGTGCGGCGCCAACCGCAGCAGCCGCTCCCGCTCCAGCAGCGCCTCGCGCACCAGTCGGAACTCGTAGTATTCGAGGTAACGCAGCCCGCCGTGAATAAGCTTGCTGGATGCGGACGAGGTCGCGCCGGCAAGGTCGCCCTGCTCGACCAGGATGACCGACAGGCCGCGCCCGGCGGCATCGCGCGCAATCCCGGTGCCGTTGATGCCGCCACCTACCACGAGCATGTCGGCGATTGCCGCTGCCACGCACCCTCCGATGTTCGTTTTCTTACACGCAGCCTACAAGCGAAAACACCAGGCTCGCAATCACAAAATTTCCCCTGCCCCGGCCGGATCTTCCAAGCCAGCCACATGCACCTCCACCCCGGCTTCGGCGAGCATCCGCCCCACCGGCTCCGGCGGCGCCTGATCGGTGAACAGCGCATGGATGTCGCGAACGGTGCCCATCCGCACCATGGCCGGGCGGCCGAACTTGGAATGGTCGGCGGCGAGCAGCACCCGCCGCGCATTGCGCAGTATCGCCTGCGACACCCGCACCTCGCGGTAGTCGTAGTCGAGCAGGGTGCCGTCGAGCCCGATGCCGCTAATGCCCATGACGGCGTAGTCGACGCAGAACTGGTTGATCATATCGAGCGTCGCCTCCCCCACCACGCCGCCGTCATGGTTGCGCACCAGGCCGCCGGCGAGGATGATCTCGCAATCCCCGGAGTGCGATAGCACCTGCGCCACATGGAGGTTGTTGGTGATGACCCGCAAGTTGCGATGGTGGATCAATGCCCGCGCCACCTCCTCGGTGGTGGTGCCGATATTCAGGATCAGCGACGCGCCGTGCGGGATCGTGGCCGCGACCAGCTTGGCGATCTGCCGCTTTCCCTCCAGGTGCAACACCCGGCGCGCCGAATAGCCCACGTTGCGCCCGCCCAGCACCGGCCCAGCGCCGCCGTGGTAGCGGTTGAGCTGCCCCTCGTCATACAGCGCGTTCACGTCGCGCCGAATGGTCTGCTGCGTGACGCCGAAGCGCTCGGCCAGGGTCTCCACGCTCATGAAGCCGCGCTGGTTCACCAATTCCGTGATCGCAGCGCGGCGCTGTGCCGCTGTCGCCTCGGGCATCATCCCGGTGGTTCGCTTCCGAACATCCAATGGTCCGATCCTAACGCATAATTCGCCAGCGTTAGGTGAATCGGTCCACCAAACAAAGCCTAATGCTGCAAATCGCACGGATGCTCCCGTCTGATTTGCGCCACCGGGCGTTCAGCTCCAGAGAGGACACCATGTCGATCAAGCTGGCCGTCATCACCCGCAACCTGTTCCCGACGCCAGTCGCTGCCGTCCTGACCCCGGACGCCGAGGCCCGCAATGCAGAGCTGCGCACGCTGATCCTCGACCGCCGGCGTACGGCGCCCTCGATGGCCGCGTCCAACGCCGGGGGATGGCACTCCGACCGCGACCTGCTGGCCTGGGGCGGAGTCCGGGCTGCGGAGGTCATAGAAATGGCCCGCGCGGTCGCCACCCAGTTGACGCGCGATCGCGAGGGCCGGGAGGTGCGGCCCGCCTGGGTCGTGAGCGCCTGGGCCAACGTGAACGGCCCCGGCGACAGCAATTTCTGCCACTATCACCCGGGTTCATTCTGGTCCGGTACCTATTATGTCGACGACGGCGGCGTCCTCGACGATCCATCGCTGGGCGGCGGGTTCGAAATGCTCGATCCGCGCGGCACGGCCCCCGCCATGCTGGCGCCGACCCTGGCCTTCGCCGGCGAGGGCGGCCTGGCGGCAGGCATGACCGAGACCATCGCTCCGCGTCCGGGCTTGCTGTTCCTATTCCCCTCCTGGCTGCAGCACCAGGTGCGCGCCTACCGGGGCACGCGGGAGCGCATCTCGATCGCATTCAACCTGCGAATTTAGGGAGCGGGCTCGTCCTGGTTCTCCTATCGCTTTGGGACGGTGCGCTTCGCGTCATGGTCGTCGCAAGTTGCGTCGCTGCCGAGGAAAAGCCCGTGCCGGCTGCACAAACCGTCCGCCGACCGCACGGATCCGCGGCCCGAGCTCATGATGGCCAGCCCGGGAAACGCCTGTTCGAGATGATCGGCGTCGTTGCGGAAGTTGACGCAA
>CAXTJW010000057.1:0-14777 GCA_964244305.1 uncultured Acetobacteraceae bacterium | reverse complement strand
CACAGCGCATGACGCCGCTCGGCGTCGAGCCCCAGGGCGGCAAGCGCGCCGGGCCGGTAGCCATGCACCAGCACATCGGCCCGGCGCAGCAAGCCTTCCCAAGCTTCCCGGTCCGGCGGACGCCGCAGGTCGAGCCTGGCGCAACGCTTGCCCAGTGTCATATCCGGCACGACGCCGTGCTCGTCCCAGCCTGGCGGATCGATGCGCAGCACCTCCGCGCCGAACCCGGCCAGGAAGCGGGTCGCGACCGGCCCGGCCAGCACCCGCGTGAGGTCCAGCACGCGGATGCCCTGCAACGGGCGGCTGTTCGGAACGGGCCACTGCGGCGTTGGAGCGGTGGTGCCGGGTGCGTGGATCAGCAGCGGCTCCGCCATGACGGCCCGACCCTGCGGGTGCCCGGCCCAGGCCGCCATGTCGCGCATGGTCGCCGCGCAGCCGCCATTCTGGACGACCGCTTGCTCCAGCTCGTCTGCCCGCCAGTTCCGCACGGCCTGGGCAACCATGTCCCGGTCGGCTGCGGCCCCCAGCACAGCCAGCGCAGCCGCCCGGTGGTGCGGCGCATTGGTGTGCAGCCGTATCCAGCCATCCGCAGCCTGATAGTCGCCGGCAACCGCGTCCCACGCTGCGGGCAAGGTCCAGCCCTGCGGACGGATGGAGGCACCGAACCAGAACGAGGCAAGCCGGCGGTCCACCCACGCCCGCGGTGCGACGCCATGGCGTGTGGCCACCAGTTCGGCGACGGCGAGGCACGCGGCCCCGACCGCTGCGCCTGCGAGGTCGGTGACTGCGAAGACCGAGGGCAGGTCGCCGTCACCCACGACTTCGATTCGTCGCAGCCATTCCGGCGCGCCGCCAAGCGCGGTCCAGATCAGGGCGAGAGCGTGCTGTGTCGTGTCGTGCATGGCGTCTCCAGATGCAAACAGAAATGAGACTATGGCTCGGCTGTAAGGAAAAACCTCGCTGTTATAGATCAAAGTATGCTGGTGGTCCGGGCCGCTCGTTTGTTATTTGGCCGGACGATAAGGCACGCAGCCGCAACGATAGGATCCCATCAATGAGCATTATTGTCGATAAACTCCACGAAGGTTGAGCGCGGACGCGGTAGGGTTGGTCGGGATGGAGGGTGCTTGGTGCCATTGGATATTGGGGACAGCGCAGCGAAAGTAGCTGTGCAGGCAAATAACGTTCTTTCCAAATCGATCAAAGTAGGTCTGCTCGGCGTCACCAGCAACATCCATTCTGTCCGCGGCCTCGCCTGCTTGCTGATTGTCGCCTTCCACGTCATCGGTGACGACGCTGGGGAGGGCCTGCACTTGCCGGACAACTCCGCATGGCACTATGCGATGAAAAGCATCGTATTCCTAAGGCTGCCGCTGTTCACCGTCATCTCCGGCTATTTCTATGGCGGTGGCCGGGTCACGCGGCCTGATTTTCTCCGCTTCTGGCAGAAGAAGTTTCGTCGGATCGCGCTGCCGTTCCTATGCGTCACAATCGTCGTCTGGCTGCTGCACCAGCAGGTCTATGGGCAGCCGAAGTCCCTGCTTGACGCCATCGTCTATGGCTACGAGCAGCTCTGGTTCCTCGAGGCGTTGCTGGTCATCTTCGCGGCCATGTCGGTTTGGGACGCGCTGCTCCGCCCCGGTTCCGTCGCGCTCGTTCTAGGGGCGGTGGTGATGATCATGGTCGCCCAGTGCTCCACCGGTGTCATCCAGTTCCTCAGCCTCTCCGATGCGATCAGGCTCGCGCCCTATTTCCTGTTCGGCATCGTGCTGCGGGAGCGTGGCGAGGCGCTGCGCGATCCAAAGCTTGGCACAGAACTCGGATCGTATGCCCTGGGCATCGTCGCGATCGTCCTCGTGAGCCAGCAATTCGGCATGAATGGCTGGGGCACCGAGATCACCCGCACGCAGATGCCGGCGGTTCTGGCCGGAATGGCGGGCGCGGCCGTCCTGTTCCAGTGGCTGCCGCGCAACCCGGTGCTGGAAACCATCAGCGGCTACTCCTACACCATCTTCCTCTGGCACGTCGTCGTCGGCGCGGCGGCACGGCTGGTCCTGCTCCGGCTCGGCCTCGCCAGCACACCGGTATTGTTCGCCCTAATTTTCATCGCCGCAGTGAGCGGTCCCATCCTGCTGCTGCATGCGCTGCGCTGGACACCGTTGCTCAGTATGGCGCTGACCGGCGAGAGGGGGCCGCCCAAAAATCGCAAGCTGGATCGCAAGCTGGATCGCCCGGGCGCAGCCAAGGCCCTCGCCGTGGCCGCTCCGGTGCAATAGCCGGGCGGCACGGGCCGCCAAGAACCGGTCTCGTCATCGCCGCCCGTATGGCTAATACTGCGCCGGCGCCGGCCGCGCCTCGAGTGAGGGCCCGGCTGGGCGCCGACATACTGGCACAAGGTAACGGCATGCCCGCATTGCACCCCGACGCCGCGCAACTGCTCGATCTGATGCGCCTCGCCGGACGCCCGGCATTCGAGACGATGTCGCCCAATGAGGCGCGGATGGTCTATGCCGCCAGCCGCACCGTGCTGCAGCCGGAACCCGATGCGGTCGCCGAGGTGCGCGACCTCACGATCCCCGGGCCGGCCGGACCATTGCCGCTGCGGCTCTATCGCGGGCGCGCGACCTCGGAGAGCGCAGCACTGCCGGCTTTGCTCTATTTGCACGGGGGCGGCTGGGTGGTTGGCGACCTCGACAGCCATGACGGCGTCTGCCGCAGGCTGGCGAACCTGGCGGCCTGCCGGGTTGTCGCCGTCGACTACCGCCTGGCGCCCGAGCACCGGTTCCCAGCCGCGATCGACGACGCAGCCGCCGCTTTGGCCTGGGTCGCCCGCAATGCGGCGGAGCTCGGCGTCGACCCGGCGCGCATCGCTGTGGGCGGCGATAGCGCCGGCGGCAATCTCGCGGCCGTGCTGGCGATCATGGGGCGGGACGGTGCGGCGCCGGCTTCGGTGTTCCAGATGCTGCTCTACCCGGCGGTCGACCTGACTATGGCCTCAGGGTCCTACGCACGGGTCACCGAGGGCCTGCCGCTCACGGCGGCGTCGATGCGCTACTTTATCGATCACTATGCCCCAGACGCCGGCCAGCGGCTGGATTGGCGCGCCTCGCCGATGCGGGCCGAGCGGCTGGCGGGCACGCCTCCGGCCATGGTGCTGACGGTCGCGCATGATCCGCTGGCGGACGAGGGCCGCGCCTATGCGGACCGGCTGGAGGCGGAGGGCGTGCGGGTCGCGGCGCTGCACCTTTCCGACCAGATTCATGGGATGATGACCATGGGCCGGGTGATCGGCCCTGCCGACCCGGTGCTGCACTATGCCGCCGCGATGCTGCTCGATGCCTGGCGTCTCGTGCGATGAGTGGGTTGACGACTGGGTTGCTGGCGGGCAAGTCCGCGCTGGTGACGGGCGCGGCGTCGGGGATCGGCCGGGCGACGGCGCTGGTGCTGGCCCGGGAGGGCGCGCGCGTGCTGGTGGCCGACCTGCCCGGCCCCGGTGCGGCGGAGACCGCGCGCATGATCACGGACGGCGGCGGCGAGGCGTTGGCCATCGCGGCCGACGTGACGGTCGATGCCGAGGTCGAGGCGATGGTTGCCGCGGCCGTGTCGGCCTGGGGCCGGCTCGACTGCGCATTCAACAATGCCGGGATCGCGCCGAAGGCGGTCGGTCCGGGCGGGCAGCGGGTCGGCGACCTGTCGCGGCGGTCGTGGGAGGGCATGCTGGCGGTGAACCTGACCGGCGTTTGGCTGTGCATGAAATACGAGCTGGCGCAGATGGAGCGGCAGGGCGGCGGGGCCATCGTCAACACGGCGTCGATCGCCGGGCTGGTGGGGCTGCCGGGGTCCGGCGCGTATGTGGCGGCGAAGCATGGCGTGGTCGGCTTGACGAAGGCGGCGGCGATCGACCATGCCGCCGTCGGGGTGCGGGTCAACGCGGTCTGTCCCGGCTATATCGAGACACCGATGATTGCCGAGGCGATGGCGCGCCGGGGCGAGCAGATCATGGCGACGGTGCCGATGCGGCGGCTCGGCGCAGCGAACGAGATCGCGGAGGCGGTGGCCTGGCTATGCTCGGATCGCGCTGCCTTCGTCACCGGGACCGCGATGACGGTGGATGGCGGCTACACGGCTGTTTAAGGGGGGGATGGGACATGGATTTCACCGGCAAGGTGGCGTTGATCACCGGCGGCGCGAACGGCATCGGGCAGGCGGCGGCGCATGGCTTCGCGCGACTCGGGGCACGGGTCGTGGTGGTGGACCGCGACGAGGCGGGCGAGGCGACCGCCCGGGCGATCCGGGAACAGGGCGGGGAGGCGCGATTCGTCGCCGCCGACGTGACCCGGTCCGCCGACGTGCAGGGCTATGTGCAGGCCGCGCTCGACGCCTATGGCGCGATCGACTGCTTCTTCAACAATGCTGGCATCGAGGGCACGGTGGTTCCCATTGTGGACTATGACGAGGCCATTTTCGACGCCGTTATCGCCGTCAACCTCAAGGGCGTGTTCCTCGGGTTGCGCTACGTGCTGCCCGTCATGCTGCGGCAGGGGAGCGGGGCCGTGGTCAATACCGCATCGACCGCGGCGCTCGTGGGTTCGCCGGGCCTGTCGGCCTATGTGGCGTCCAAGCATGCCGTGCTCGGCCTGACCCGCACCGCCGCCGGTGAGGTTGCCGCGGCCGGGGTGCGGGTCAACGCGGTGTGCCCGGGGCCGACCGACACACGAATGATCCATTCGCTCGTGCAGCAGACCAGCGGCGGCGACGAAGCCTCCAGCGCCGCGCGATACCGGGCCAGCATGCCGATCGGGCGGTTCGCCACCGTGAAGGAGGTCGCCGACATGGTGCTGTTCCTGTGTTCGGACCTGTCGGGCAGCGTGACGGCGGCGCACTTCGTGGTGGATGGCGGCCGTACTGGGACGGTCGCCGTTCCTTATCGCTCCAAGCGCGCATAGGCCCGCACGCGTACAATTACCGCAGAGTCTCCACACATGGCTTGAACCTGCTACCCGGCGGCGATAGCATGCCTGCAATGCATAACGCGCAAGCGATTATGGCGTGCAATAGGCCGAGGGGAGCGAAGGTGCAACGTCCAAACGAGGCGGCGATCGTGCTGCTCAATCTTCGCAACCCGGCCTGACCGGCGAGCGCGAGATGGACATGGGCACCGGCTGTCCCGCCGCCCTGCTCCAGGTTTTGGGAGTGGGCGTGCGGTTCGGCGGCATCGTGGCGCTCGACCGAGTGTCGTTCGACGTCGGCCGGGGGCAGATCTGCGGGCTGATCGGGCCGAACGGGTCCGGCAAGACCACGCTGTTCAACTGCATCAGCGGCATCTACCGGCCAGGCGTCGGCGAAATTCGCCTGGAAGGGCGCTCGCTGCAGGCGATCAGCCGGCACAGCATCGTGGACCTCGGCATCGGTCGCACCTTCCAGAACGTCGCGCTGTATCGCAGCATGAGCGTGCGGGAAAACATGCTCGCCGGCGCGCACCACCTTGGCCGTACCGGCTTCATCGCCAACGCGCTGCGGTTGCCGAGCGTCCGGCGCGAGGCGGCGGCGGGCCAGCGGCGGCTGGAGCAGTTGCTCGATTTGCTCCGGCTGCGCAGTGTTGCCGACGCGCCGGTCGGCAGCCTGCCGTTCGGCACCCAGAAACGGGTGGAGCTGGCCCGCGCCCTGATCGGCGCGCCCAAGCTGCTGCTGCTGGACGAGCCGGCCGGCGGCCTGAACCACTCGGAGGTCGACGAGCTCGAGGGCTTGATGCGGCATATCCGGGCCGAGTTCGACCTCAGCATCCTGCTGGTCGAGCATCACATGAACCTGGTTATGCGCGTGTCGGACAAAGTGGTGGCGCTGGAGCTGGGCCGGAAGATCGCCGACGGCACGCCGGAGCAGGTGCAGAACGACCCGCAGGTGATCCGCGCCTATCTCGGCGAGCCCATCGAGCCCGTGCATGCTTGAAGTGAGCGGCCTGCACGCCGGATATGGCGAGGTCCAGGTGCTGCACGGCTTGGACTTCATGGTCGACCAGGGCGGCATCACCGCATTGCTCGGGGCCAATGGCGCGGGCAAGACGACGACGTTGCGTGCGCTGTGCGGCATGGTCCGCACCTCCGGCAGCATCCTGCTCGACGGCGTGCGCATCAACGGCAGCGCCACCGAGGACATCGCCCGGCGCGGCGTCGCCCACGTGCCGGACGGCCGCGGCACCATCATGGAACTGACGGTCGAGGAGAACCTGCGGCTCGGCGCCTACACAAGGCGGAAGCGCGAGACAGCACCCGCCATGGACCGCGTGTTCGGCTACTTCCCGCGGCTGAAGCAGCGGCTGCGCCAGCAGGCCGGCACGCTGTCGGGCGGCGAGCAGCAAATGCTCGCGATCGGCCGTGCCCTGTTGCTCGGGCCGAAGCTGCTCCTGCTCGACGAGCCGTCGTTCGGCTTGGCGCCGCTGGTCGTGCGGGAGATCTTCGACATCATGCGGCGGATCAACCAGGACGACGGCGTCAGCATCCTGGTCGTGGAGCAGAACGCCAGCCTGGCGCTCGCCGTCGCGGACCATGCCTGCCTGCTGGAGACCGGGCGCATCGTCATCGCCGGGCTGGCGGCCGACATCCGCAAGGACGAGGCGATTCGCCGGTCATACCTGGGGTATTGATGGACGAATTCCTGCATCAGGTGCTCTCGGGCATCGCATCCGGCGGCATCTACGCCAGCCTCGCCTTGGCCCTGGTGATGATTTTCCAGGCGACCCACCACGTGAACTTCGCCCAGGGCGAGATGGCGATGTTCTCTACTTATATCGCCCTCGCGCTCATCCAGGCCGGGGTGCCGTACTGGGTTGCGTTCGCCATCACGGTCGCGGCCTCGATGGTGATCGGCGCGGTGATCCAGCGCGTGCTGCTGACGCCCATGGCGAACTCGCCGGTCCTGGCGAGCGTAGGCGTGTTCATTGGGCTGCTGCTCATTTTCAACAGCGTCGCGGGCTGGCTGTTCACCTACACGCTGAAGCAGTTCCCCAGCCCGTTCGAGGGACCGCCGGTGCTGGGCGGCTTCGTCACCCGGCACGACCTCGGCTCGACCGCCGTGACCTTCGCCGTGCTGGCCTGCGTCTATGTGTTCTTCCGCTTCACCAACTTGGGCCTTGCCATGCGAGCGGCGGCCTACAATCCGGCGTCCAGCCGGTTGATGGGCATCCGGGTCGGCTGGATGCTGTCGCTGGGGTGGGGCGTGGCGGCGGCGATCGGGGCGGTGGCGGGGATGATGATCGCACCCGTGGTGTTCCTCGACCCCAACATGATGTCGGGCGTGCTGCTGTATGCGTTCGCCGGCGCGCTGCTGGGCGGCATCGCCAACCCGGCCGGGGCGGTGGCGGGCGGCTTCGCCATCGGCATCATCGAGAACCTCGCCGGCGCCTACGTCGTCGGTTCCGAACTCAAGCTGACCCTCGCGCTCGTGATCATCGTCGCGGTACTGACCATCCGGCCGGCGGGCCTGTTCGGCCGCGTTGTGGTCAACCGGGTCTAGCGGGGGATGCGCGCCTTGCTGCCATGGGCCAACGTGCTGCTGGTCGCCGGCGCGGCGATGCTGGCGTTCGTCGTCAGCGACTACCGGCTGTTCCAGCTCACCATGGTCGTCATTTATGCAGTGGCGATTTTGGGGCTGGGGCTCGTCACTGGATTCAACGGGCAAATATCGCTGGGTCACGGCGCGTTCTACGCCGTTGGCGCCTATGTGACTGCGGTTTTGATGTCGGTTTACGACGTGCCGTACTGGGCCACGCTGCCGGTCTCCGCCGTCGTCTGCGCGGCGATCGGTTTCCTGGTGGGGTTGCCGGCGCTGCGGCTCGGCGGGCTGTACCTGGCGCTGACCACCTTTGCCCTGGCGGTCGCCACGCCGCAACTTTTGAAATACAAGCTGTTCGAGGGCTGGACCGGCGGCGTGCAGGGCATCGTCATCGACAAGCCGGACCCGCCGTTCGGCCTGACGCTCAGCGCCGACCAGTGGCTCTACTTCTTCACCCTGGCGGTCGGCGTCGTCATGTTCGTGCTGGCGGCCAATTTGGTGCGCGGGCGCATCGGGCTCGCGATGCGGGCCATACGCGACCATCCGCTCGCCGCCGAGGCGACGGGGATCGACGTCGCCCTGTTCAAGACGCGGACCTTTGCCGTCAGCGCGATGTTCACCGGCGTCGCCGGGTCGCTGGGCGCAATTGCGGTGGGGTTCGTGGCGCCGGACAGCTTCACGGTGTTCCTGTCGATCACGCTGTTTGTCGGGTTGGTGGTCGGCGGGGTCGCCTCGATCGCCGGGCCGGTGTTCGGCGGCGTGTTCATCGCGTTCCTGCCCAACGTCGCCGAGGAGGTCTCGAAGGCGGCGCCCGGCGCGGTGTATGGCCTGGTGCTGATCGCCTTCATGTATTTGCTGCCGTCGGGCGTCGCGGGCGGGCTTGGACGCCTGCTGCGGCGGCCCGCGGTGAAACAACTATAACAAGGGGAGAAGTCATGTATCGCCGCACCCTGCTCGCCTCCGCGGGTTCATTGGGCATTTTGAGCCGCATCGGGCCGGCAAGCGCGCAGACCCCCGGCGTCACCGCGACTGAGATCAAGATCGGCCAGACCGAGGCCTATAGCGGCCCGGCCTCGGCCTACGGCGCGATCGGGCGCGGGCTTGCGGCGTTCTTCAAGCGGGTGAACGACCAGGGCGGCGTGGCCGGGCGGATGATCAACTTCATCTCGGTCGATGACGGTTACCTGCCGCCCAAGACGGTCGAGCAGACCCGGCGCTTGGTGGAGCAAGAGGGCGTGTCGTTCATGCTCAACGGCCTCGGCACGCCGTCGAACAGCGCGGTGCAGCGCTATCTGAACCAAAAGAAGGTGCCGCAGCTGTTTGTCTCCAGCGGCGCGGACAAGTGGGCGAACCCGAAAGAGTTCCCCTGGACGATCGGCTGGCAGCCCAGCTATCGGACGGAGGCGCAGGTCTTCGCCAAGTATATCCTGGCCAACAAGCCGGACGGCAAGCTCGCGATCCTGTATCAGAACGATGATTTCGGAAAGGACTACCTGACGGGGCTGCGGGACGTTCTTGGCGAGCAGTATGACCGCATGGTGGTGAAGGCGATCAGCTACGAGGTGACGGACCCGACGATCGACAGCCAGGCGGTTACTCTGCAGGGCTCCGGCGCAGACATGCTGGTGACGGCTGCAACGCCGAAGTTCGCGGCGCAGGTCATACGCAAGATTTACGATCTCGGCTGGAAGCCGCTGCATTTCCTGACCAACGTGTCGGGATCGGTCGGCGCGGTGATCACGCCCGCCGGGCCGGAGCGCGCCGTCGGCATCATCCTGGCGGCCTACCTCAAGGAGATCAGCGACCCCGATTGGAAGGACGATCCTGGCATGAACGAGTGGCGGGCGTTCATGAAGGAGTATATGCCGGACTCCGACATTACCGACGCCAACTATGCCTACAGCTACGGAGTCGGCGGCACGACGCTGGAGATGCTGAAGCAGTGTGACGGCAACTTTTCGCGCGAGAATATCATGAAGCAGGCGACGAACCTGCATAGCCTCCAGCTCCCCACTCTGCTGCCCGCCGTGGTGGTCGCGACCAGCCCGACCAACTACCACCCAATCCGGCATATCCAACTGGCGCGTTGGAACGGCGCGCGGTGGGAGCGGTTCGGCGGCGTGATCGAGGGGGCTGGGAGCTAACGATCCGATCCTAACGCGTGGTTTCCCAAGCCCCGGGTGGATCAGTCCACCAAACAAAGGCGACCGCCGGCGGCACCGGTAGGACCTGAGCTATCCCTACTTGTTGGTGCGGCCGAGCTTGCCCGGGTCGACGCCGCCGCCCTTGGCGCCGTCGCTGGCCACATCTCCCTCCGACGTATTGCTCGCCTCGATCGTCTCCGGATCGACGCCTGTCGCGGCGAACGCACCCTTGGACGCGCCGATCCCCGGGTTGCGCTTGAGGTCGTCCTGCAACGGCGGCACGTCGGCGCCCAGGTCGTCGGGGCCAGCTGGCGGATGCTTCGGGTGCTTGGATGAGGTCATGCGTTGGCTCCTGATCGCGATGTCCGGCGGTCAACGCAGCACCTAGCAACGGGATGCAGCAAAAAGCTTCAACGTTAAATTTGCCTTGGGAGCGCGGTTGCAGCCGTCATCATGGCGGCTCCCCGGCCACATGCCGAGCGGCGCTGTTGAGCTGAACCGCAGCCGCGTGCCCAACCGCAACTGCCGCCAGGCACAACAGGACCGACAGGCCCACGTTGGCCAGGACCCGGCCCCAGGCCTCGCCCCGCAACAGGTCGAGCGTCTGCAAGCTGAATGATGAAAAAGTGGTGAAGCCGCCGCAGATCCCGACCATGACGAACAGCCGGACTCCATCGGATGCCGGATAGCGCCCGTCCTGCAGCGTGAGCGTCCCGAACAAGCCGATGATGAACGACCCCAGGATGTTGATGCCGATCGTGCCCCAGGGGAGTTGGCGGCTGATGGGAAGTGCGAGGACGGAGACCCAATAGCGGGCGACGCTGCCGAGCGCTCCGCCGAGGGCAATCCAGAGTGTCTGCTGCACGTCCTAGCGGCTCCGGCGCGCGGCGCGCAACGCACTCTCGACCGAAATCGACTCACGCCCGGCAAACGGGACAATCGGCACAGCGTGTGTCCAGTCACGATCCATCGTCTCGCCCTTCGCCGACGTCAACATGCATGTGCAGAGTGGTGGGGGATCGCCATCGTTTGGACAAGCCCTGTTTACGGGTCAGGGATCATACGCCAGGCATGAGGCGGCCCCGGGAGCGCTGCCGTGGACTAGTTACTCACTTGTGCGAAGCTGTCCGGATGCAGGAATGCGAAGACGTTCTCGCCACGAAAGAGATATTCGTGTTTCCGCCGGGCCAAAGTAGAGAAGAAAGCGTGCCCGGTGCCCTGCCACGTCCCGAGCCAATGCCAGAGATTGTCATGCGGCTCGAAGATCAGCAGCGGGATGTCGTCGACCCATTCCGTGTTGCTGCGAAACAGTGCGGTCTCGGCGCCCTCGATGTCGACTTTGACGATAATAGGCTGAAAGTTCGGATCTTTGGCGAGCAGCTCGGGAATTGTGACGCTCGGGACCAGCGCCTTGCCGCCATGCTCCTCCTCGACCCGGCGGCCCCAATTGTTGTCGTGCTCAGACAAGATCGACAGATTGGTAGACCGGTCCCACAAGCCTGCATTGAACAATGTTACGTTGGAATGATCCGCCGTGTTTCGCCTCAGCATCTCGAAGTTGCCCTGGTCCGGCTCCACTGCGAATATTTGGCAATCTGGGAAATTATGTGCAAACCATAGAGTGGAGGCACCGATGTTGGCACCGGCGTCTATGATCAGCGGAATCTTACCGGCTTCGCGCATCCGGTCACACAGGTTGTGTATGTGCAACTGGTACGGCACGCACCAGCTTAGGTCATAGTCGCGCGCAAGGAATATTTGCAGCACGACATCCAGGTCGCTGCCTTTGGGCCTGATCCAGAAACCCGAGGGGATGCCGTCCAATTGGACGCACGTCGCTGCCTCTTTCCGGTCGGCCGGCAACGTCTTCATCAAATATATCTTCGAGGCGGCCGATAATCCCAACAGGCGTGAGGTTGCAAGCGAACGCTCTACAATCGTCTTTAAACGTCCCATGCCGCTTATCCTTCAGTCAACCTCACCCTATGGTCGTGGATAGGACGAGTCTATTGGCAAACGGCGCAAAAGTTCAAAACGATGCAGTTTACTCCAGCGTGGGCGTAGCGAATTGTATCTGACGTGGTCAGGATGTAAGTAGTCGACGCTCTCGGCTGGATCGCCACGGCCCTCGCATATCGTAGCCGGACGCTGCATTCGCTGCGAAGGGGCCAAATGCGGCGGGGCTGCGCGGCCGGCCCGAACCAGTCGCGCAGCCCCCGCCCTACGCCCGACCCGGTGGCATGGCGGCCGACGCGGGCAGGGGCGAATCCTTTCGCTCAGCTCCTAAAAGCAGCCAGGAGCAGCGCCGCCGCAATGGCAGCCGCTCTCATTTTGCCGGAGACGTCGAGGTCGTCACGCCGACATCGGGCTGATTGCCCAGTTGCCGCTGGCCGCCGCCGTTGCTGGAGGTGATGCCGGTCTCAAGCTTTGGAACAACGGCCGTATCGGAATGGGCGGCGGCACAGGCCGTCAGCACACAGACGGTGAGCAGGATGATAACGTGGCGCATGGTGTTCTCCTAAGTTGCGTTCAATTAGCCGGCGCGGCGGGGTGCAGCGTGGCTGGCATCATAAAGGAACTAAACCCGGCGCTCCGCTTCGTCGACCCAGGTCTCGATCAGGCTGGCGCTCCCCACGTCCTGGTCGTCTTGTACGCATTGGCACATGGGCCGGCACGCTCATGGCTTTGGAAGCGGCGATATGATCCTTTGCGGACAGGTTGATGGGATTGCCGGCCGCCGTCTTGCGCCCTCCGGTCTCGGCGTCCAGGATTGCCCTTCAAGCGAACGATACGGGGAGCGTCGAACATGGACCCAATCCAGGCAGGCCGACGTGACCTGCTGCTGGCGCCGTTGCTGGCGGCGCTGCCGATGGCGCTCGCGTCCAGCGCCTCGGCCAGCCCGCTCAACCCCACCCAGACGATCATCCGGCCACCCGCCGAGCACGCCTGGACCCCGAACAAGGGCTATCCCGAGCGCAGTGTCGACATGTGCCTGCTGGCCGGCGACCTGAACCAGCCCGGCCTGTATTACACCCTGGTGCGTTGGTGGCCCGGCTATATGAGCGCCCCGCACACCTATACGTCCGACCGCCTCTGCGTCGTCGTGTCCGGCACGTGGTGGTGCAACAGCGGCGCGGATTTCGACCCGGCTGCCTGCGTCCCGGTGCCGGCCGGCAGCTTCGTGCGCCGGGTCGCGGGCACGCCGCACTACGACGGCGTGATCCGCGGCCATCCGGACCCCGTCATCATCGCCATCTGCGGCATGGGCCCGGTGAACTATGCGCTCACCGACCCATCGAAACCCGGTTGGCGTGCGGTTTAATCCCGGCAACCGCCCCGTAAAGGCGTCAATTCAGGCGCCATGAACGATATCTGGCCCACCTGGCTGCATGTCCGGGCGGACGTGGTGTTCGCGGTCGGGCTGCTGCTCGCCGCCTGCGTCACCGTGCACGCGCTGCTGCGCAAGCGCGAGGTGGCGTCGGCGGTCGGCTGGATCGGGCTCGCCTGGTTCGCGCCCATCGTCGGATCCGTCAGCTATTTCGTCTTGGGCGTCAACCGGGTGCAGCGCCGGGCCCGCGGGCTGCGCTCATCGAGCAACCGGCCCGATGGTCCGGCCAGCGGGCGCTCCGCCTGGCCCGCGCCCGACGATGACGACCATCTCGACCCCCTGGACCGCGGTGTCGGCCGCATCACCGGCCGCGCCATCCTGCCCGGCAACGCGGTGCAACTCTATGAGGACGGCGACGCGGCCTATCCGCCCATGCTGGCGGCGATCGCGGCGGCCCAGCGCAGCATCGGCCTGTCGTCCTACATCTTCCGCAACGACGAGTGGGGCGGGCGGTTCATCGACGCGCTGGCCGGGGCGCAGCGGCGCGGCGTCGCAGTCCGCGTGCTGATCGACGGCGTCGGCGGCAACTGGCTGCTGTCCGGCGCCTACCACCACCTGCGCCGCGAAGGGGTGCCGGCCGCCCGCTTCCTGCACTCGCTGCTGCCATGGCGCATGCCGTTCCTCAACCTGCGCTCGCATAAGAAGATCCTGGTGGTGGACGGTGCGGTCGGCTTCACCGGCGGCATGAACATCGCAAGCCAGAACGTCATGGCGGCGCGGGCAAAGGATCCGGTGCAGGACACGCATTTCCAGGTGACGGGGCCGGTGATCGGTCAGCTCACCGAGGCATTCGCGCGGGACTGGGCCTTCGCCACGGATGAGGAACTCAATGGCGATGCCTGGTTCCCGGCCCTCGCCGGGCACGGTGGCGTGCCGGCGCGGGTAATCGACAGCGGCCCGGACGAGGATGTGGAAAAAATCGAGTTCACCATGCTCCAGGCCATCTCCTGCGCGCGCGAGAGTATCGCGGTGCTGACGCCGTATTTCCTGCCGGACGAGCGGCTGATCACGGCGCTGTCGCTGGCGGCGATGCGTGGGGTCGCGGTCGATGTCGTAATGCCGCAGCGCAGTGACCGCGTCGTGGTGGATTGGGCCAACCGCGCCAACATCGGGCCGTTGCTGTCCGACGGCGTCCGCATCTGGCGCTCGCCGCCGCCGTTCCGTCATTCGAAGATGATGGTCGTCGACGGCGAGTGGTGCCTGATCGGCAGTTGCAACTGGGACATACGGTCGTTCCGGCTGAACTTCGAACTTTGCATGGAGCTCTATAGCCGCGAGCTGGCGGCTTCGCTGATGGCGCTCATGCAGCGCTGCCGCGGGCCGGCGTTGACGCAGGAGGAGCTGGATGCGCGCTCGCTGCCTGTCCGGCTGCGCGATGCGGGCGTGCGGCTGATGCTGCCTTATTTGTAGGATCGACGAACCGCCCCACTAGTTCGGTCAGCGGATTTTCGCTGTCACTATCGCCCCGGCGTCGGCGGCCAGCCGCAGCCCGGCCAGCGCCGCGCAGGCCATGCATAGCGCGACAGCCGCAAACGCCGCGTGGAACTCCGCCAGGCCCGGCACCTCCAGGCCAGCGGCTGTGCTCGCAAGCCGCAGCGCCACAGCGCCGATCGCAACCCCCAGCCCGAGCGATAGCTGAAACGCCACGCTGAACCAGGTGTTGGCCGGCGCCATCCAGGGCTGCGGCATGTCGG
>CAXTJW010000056.1:0-14961 GCA_964244305.1 uncultured Acetobacteraceae bacterium | reverse complement strand
GCACCTGGTATGCCCACGCCAGCGTCGGCTGCCTGCACGTGCGCCCGGTGCTGAATATGAAGAACCCGGCGGACGTCGCCACCATGCGCGCGGTGGCGGAGGAGTGCTTCGCCCTCGTGCGCGAGTACAAGGGCTCGCACAGCGGCGAGCACGGCGACGGCATCGTCCGCAGCGAGTTCCACGAAAGCATGTTCGGTCCCCGCATCGTCCGCGCGTTCGAGGCGGTGAAGGACGCCTTTGACCCGGCCGGCCTGCTGAACCCCGGCCGCGTGGTACGCGCCCCGCGCATGGATGACCGCAGCCTGTTCCGCTATGCGCCGGGCTACGCGGCGGCGCCGGGCTTTTCCCCACGGCTGGACTGGTCGGAGCATCCGGGTCCGATCGGCGGCATGCTGGCGGCGGTCGAGATGTGCAACAACAACGGCACCTGCCGCAAGTTCGACGCTGGCGCCATGTGCCCGAGCTACCGGGTGACGCGGGACGAGGCGCATCTGACGCGCGGCCGGGCCAACACGCTGCGGCTGGCGCTGACGGGGCAGCTTGGCGCCGACGCGATGGCGTCGGACGATGTGGCAGAGGCCATGACGCTGTGCGTGTCGTGCAAGGCGTGCCGGCGGGAGTGTCCGACGGGCGTCGACATGGCGAAGATGAAGATCGAGGCGCTGGCGGCCCGTGCGGCGCGGTATGGCGTGGGCCGGCGGGCGCGGCTGGTGGCGGAACTGCCGCGCTATGCCCGGCTCGCCTCGGCGATGGCGCCGCTGGCCAATCTGCGGAATCGTTTGCCTGCGCTGCGCCGGTTGTCGGAGCGTCTGCTGGGGCTTTCGGCCGCGCGCGGGTTGCCGGCGTGGAGCGGTGCGCCGTTCCGCGACGCCGAGGCCCAATCCGCGCCCGCTCCGAACGGTGACGTGCTGCTGCTGGCCGACACCTTCAACCGCTATTTCGAACCGGAGAACCTCCGCGCCGCCATCCGCGTGCTCGCCGCTGCGGGATACCGTGCCGTGCTGCCAGCCCAAAGCGGCCGGCCATTATGCTGCGGCCGGACCTACCTATCCGCCGGCATGGTCGACCAGGCGCGGGCCGAGGCTCGGCGCATGATGGCGACGCTCGCGGGTCCGCTGCCCGTCGTCGGGCTGGAGCCGTCGTGCCTGCTCACCCTGCGCGACGAGTTCACCTCCCTGCTGCCCAGCGCCGAAGCCGCCGACCTATCCGCCCGCGCCATGCTGCTGAGCGAGTTCCTGGTCCGCAAGGGCGTGCAATTGCCGTTGGACGTGCTGCCGGCCCGCGCGCATGTGCACGGCCATTGCCACCAGAAATCGTTCGGCGCCTTCCC
Organism: uncultured Acetobacteraceae bacterium; assembly: GCA_964244305.1. GTDB lineage: Bacteria > Pseudomonadota > Alphaproteobacteria > Acetobacterales > Acetobacteraceae > CAHJXG01. The sequence goes on along the minus strand of CAXTJW010000056.1, from coordinate 13,631 downwards.
CGACGCGCTCGCGGCACTGCGGCAGGTGCCCGGCCTCAACGTGCAGCCGATCGCATCGTCCTGCTGCGGCATGGCGGGCGCGTTCGGCTATCAGGCGGAAACCCAGGACGCGTCGGTCGCGATGGCCGAGGCCGGGCTGCTGCCGGGCGTCCGCGCGGCGGCAGCGGACGACCTGATCGTCGCCGACGGCACATCGTGCCGGCACCAGATCAACGAACTGTCGGGACGCCGCGCGGTGCACTCCGTGCTGGTGCTCGACCGGGCGCTGCGGACCGGGCCGGGACGACAAGATGCGCAACCGGAACCACGGGCCGGCGCTTAGGGCCGCATGGCCCACGAATCCAAGACCACCATCTATGCGGCCCTCGCCGGCAACCTGGCGATCGCGCTGACCAAGTTCGGCGCGGCGTTCTGGACCGGCAGCGCCGCCATGCTGAGCGAGGCCATCCACTCGGCCGTCGACACCGGCAACCAGTTGCTGATGCTGTATGGCCTCCGCCGCTCCAGCCGCCCGGCGACGCCGGCGCATCCGTTCGGCTATGGGCTCGAGCTGTATTTCTGGACCTTCGTCGTGGCGATCCTGATCTTCGGCCTGGGCGCCGGCGTGTCGATCTTCGAAGGGATCGACAAGATACGCACCCCGCACCCCGTCAGCGACACCTTCGTCAACTATATCGTCCTCGGCCTGTCGTTCGTGTTCGAGGGGGCGACCTGGCTGGTGGCGTTCCGCGCCTTCCGCGCCCAGTCGCAACCCAATCCTTCTTCCAGATCGGCGGCTGCATCCGAGCCGGACAGCCTGATCGAGGCGGTGCAGCGCAGCAAGGATCCGACCGTGTTCACCGTCCTGCTGGAGGACAGCGCGGCGCTGACCGGGCTGCTGATCGCGGGCGTCGGCCTGGCGTGTGCGGAGGCGTTCCAGCTGCCGGTTCTGGACGGCGTCGCCAGCGTGCTGATCGGGGTCGTGCTGGCGGGCGTGGCCTTGTTCCTGGCCATCGAATGCAAGGGCCTGATGCTGGGGGAGGCCGCGGACCCCGCGGTGCGTGACGGCCTGCGCGGCATCGTCGCCGGCAGCCCCGGCGTCCATGGGGTGAACGAGGTGCTGACGATGCATTTCGGCCCGCAGGACGTGCTGGCGGCGATCAGCCTCGACTACGACGACACGCTGACGGCCGAGGCGGCGGAACGGACGGTGAGCGACATCGAGCGCCAGATCAAGGCGGCGTTTCCCCAGGTGCGCCGCATCTTCATCGAGGTGCAGAGCCGGGCCGCCCACCTGCAGGCGCAGTTGGAGACGGCTGCCACGGGCGAAGGCTAGCGATGCGGCCCAGACGCAGGCCTCCGTTTGATCGACGTGACGCCAGGACACCAGGCGGGGCGGTCGGACCACTCGCTGGCCACGACGTCGAGATAGGCCGATGGTGGCCCAAGGAACACGATCGGCAGAGATAATTGATGGGTCGGCCGGCACGGCACACGGCGACGGGTTGGCTACGGTTTACGGCGGCGGCCCTGTTCGCGGCTGTCCTCGGCGGAACCGGCCCTGCCGAGGCCGAGACGGTGCGGATCGCTCGGCAATTCGGCATCTCCTATCTGCCGCTTATTCTGATGCAGGACGCCGGGCTGCTGGAACAGGAGGGCCGGGCGCGCGGCCTCGATCTCACCGTGGACTGGATCACCTTCACCGGCGGCCCGCCGATCAACGACGCTTTGATCTCGGGCTCCGTCGACTTGGCCGCCGGCGGCGTCGGGCCCATGCTGACCCTATGGGGCCGCACGCAGGCCAACCTGCGGGTGAAGGGCGTCGCGGCGCTGTGCTCGATGCCGATCTGGCTCAACACCAGCAATCCCGCGGTCCGCACCATTGCGGACTTCACCGACCGCGACCGCATCGCGCTGCCCGGCGTCAAGGTATCGATCCAGGCCGTCGTGCTGCAGATGGCGGCGCTGCAGGCGTTCGGCCCCGGTCAGCAGAACCGTCTCGATCCGCTCACGGTGTCGATGGGCCATCCGGATGGTCAGGCGGCATTGCTTGGCGGCGGTACCGAGATCACGGCCCATTTCACTGCCTCACCCTATATGTATGCCGAGACGGCCGCGCCGCAGGTCCACCGCGTATTGAACAGCTACGACGTGCTGGGTGGGCCGCATACCTTCAACCTGGTCTGGGCCACGACGCGGTATCACGATGGCCACCCCGCCGTCATTGCCGCATTCATGGCGGCGCTGGACCGTGCGATGGCGATCATCAAAGACAGGCCGGCAGACGCGGCGGCGGCATGGGTGCGTTCGGAACGGTCGCGCCTGACCGCGGCGGAGGCGGCCGAGATGATCAGCCGCCCGGAGAACGAATGGACGACGACGCCCCGGCGCATCATGGCCTTCGCCACGTTCATGCACGCGACCGGCGGGCTCCCGCAGCGTCCTGCGAGTTGGCAGGAGCTGTTTTTCCCAGCTATCCATATGCAGGACGGCAGTTGACCGGAGCAAAGAGGACTCGCCATGTCTGATGCGCGCGGTTATTCGCAGGAACGATAGCGTTCTATTGACGGCGTGGCGGACAGCCCCCTTTTTTAGGGCTCGGCCGCCCTGCAGATGGCTCCACTCTCGAACATGAAAGTCACGCATGACCCTGACCGCAAACGGCCGCACCGCCGACCATTCGATCGACCCGGTGTTCCTCGAGCGCTGGTCCCCCCGCGCCTATGATGGCCAGGCGGTGCCGCGCGAGGACCTGATGACCATGCTGGAGGCCGCTCGCTGGGCGCCGTCGTCCTATAACTCGCAGCCCTGGCGATTCCTCTATGCAATCAAGGATGGTCCGCATTGGGACCAATTCCTGGGCCTGCTGGTCGAGGGCAACCGCTCGTGGTGCAAGGACGCGGGCGCATTGCTGGTGCTGCTGTCCAAATCCACCATGGCCATCCCGGGCAAGGAAGGTGAGGTGCCGTCGCATAGCCACAGCCACGACGCCGGCGCCGGCTGGGCCTATTTCGCGCTGCAGGCGACGCGCATGGGCTACCAGGCCCATGGCATGGTCGGCTTCGACATGGCCCGGGCGTTTGCCGATCTCGGCGTGCCGATCGGCTACCGGGTCGAACAGATGATCGCGGTGGGCCGCCGCGGCGATCCGGCCAATTTGCCGGAAGCCGTACGCGCCCGGGAACAGCCGAACGCCCGCCGTCCGCTCAGCGAGAGCGCCTTCGAGGGCGCGTTTCCGGCTGGCTAAAGCGCATTGCCCTGACCCATCCGCGGTCAGGGCAACACGTCGCGCTTATGCCTTCGCGCGCGGCGCAGGTTTTGCGGTGCGGCCCGCACGCTTCGGCAGCTTTTCGAGCGATTGCAGCGCCGCTTCATCGGTTTCGGTCAGCGGCGCCGGCGATGTCACCGCGACACCCGGCGGCACCGCGTCGCCGGGATCGCGGTTGCGCCCGAATTGATAATCGTCCGCGCCCGCTTGCGGGCCGGCGTTCGATTGGCTGGCCGCCAATTGGTCGAGCCGTCCGCTCATCCGATGCACCTCCGTGCGCAACTCCCCGAGCGTGCCAATCCCCTCGGCGATCATGTCGCCGAGCGTCTTGATCGCCTCCAATGCGCGGCTGGCACGGTCCTCGCGTCCCGCGTCCGGCGTTTTTGCGGCGTGCGGCGGCGCTGCATGCACGGCCGGCTTCTCAAAGGTTTGCTGCTGGACCCCCGAACTCGCCGAAGCGTCGGGCGTCGCCTTTCCCGGCATCTCCGCCGGCGCGGCTGTGGTGCTCTTACGCCGGGTCTTCGCTTGAGCAGCGGGTTCCGGATTGGCGGTGTTCTTGACACGCTTGGCCGGCGCGCTCGGCATCATTGGTTTTCTTGCCATAACGACGCAACGCCCTGGGAACGGAATGGATGCGCGGCTATGCTGCCAATTATGCGGGCGACCCGGCAGGCTGGCGGAACGAGCGGCAAGCACCTGTGCTGACGCCCGCCGCGCAGCTCGTCATCACCGAGAAAAACAGCCAGGCGCGGGACGTGCGCGCGGCCGTCGGCAACCGTTATGGCCAAATCCTGCCGGCCGAGGGCCACCTGATCGAGCTGCTCGAACCCGAGGACGTGACGCCCGAGTGGAAGCGCTGGACCGCGACCCTGCTGCGGCCCGAGGGGCTGTATGGCACGCGCGCCGCGTCCGGCGGCAACAAGGCCAGCAAGCTCGCGGCCATCAAGGACGCGCTGCGCACGGCCAAGCGCGTTTGGCTCGCGACCGACTGCGACCGCGAGGGCCAGCTGATCGGCCAGGAAATCCTGGAGCATCTGGGCTATCGCGGCGAGGTCCGGCGGGTGATGTTCACCGCCCAGGACCCCCGGACCATCGCCGACGCGTTCGCGAATGCCCGGCCCAATGCCGACTATGCCAGGCTCTATGCCGCCGCCGTCGCGCGCCGGCAGGCGGACCAGATTTATAATCTCTCGCTCACGCGCACCGCGACCGTCACCCTGGCGGCCCGGACCCAGGAGGCGCGCGCGGTGATCGGCGTGGGCCGGGTGAAGACGCCGACCTTGGCGATCGTGTGCCGGCGTGAGCTGGAAATCCGGCATTTCGTGCCGCAGGCCTATTTCGAGGTCGTGGCGACGGCGGCGGTCGAGGCGGGCGCGTTCCGCATGCGGCATGCGCCCGAGCCGCGCCTGTTGAAACGCGCCGATGCGGACGGGGTGGCCGCGCTGGCGGAGGGCTTCGCGGGACCGCTCGCGGTCAAGGTCGAGGAAAAGCGCCAGGCGCCGCCCCGGCTGCACGACCTGCCGAGCCTCCAGCGGCTATGCGGCTCGCGCTTCGGCTGGTCGGCGGCCAGGACGCTGGAGGTGGCGCAGGAGCTGTATGACGGGCCGGGCAAGAAGGTGATCACCTATCCCCGCGCCGAGACGCGGTATTTGCCCGAGAGCCTGATTGCGGACGTGCCGGGCATCGTGGCCGCATTGCGCGCCGGGCAGGCGTTCGCCGCCATTCCGGTGCCCGAGCCGCCGATGGTGCGGCGGGGCGCCTCCGGGACATTCTACGACAAGGGCCTGGCGGGGGTGAGCCACCATGCCGTCATTCCGAATGCGAATACGGTCGGTGGCCTCCGGGCGATCTGGCCGAAGCTGTCTGGCGACGAGCGGCGGCTGTTCGACGTGATCGCCCGGTCGTATCTGGCGGCGGTCATGCCGGACCACCGCTATCGGCAGACGACGGCGACGCTGGACGTGCACGGCCATGCGTTTCGTGCGACGGGCCGGCAGCCGATCGAGCTCGGCTGGCGGGCAGCGTTCCCGGAGTGGCAGCCGGCCGACGAAAAAGCCGAAGACCCGTATCCGCTGCCCGCCCTGCGCGACGGCGAGGCGACCGTGCTCAGCGACGCCGCCGTCGAGGACAAGGAGACGCGCCCGCCGCCGCGCTATAACGAGGGCACGCTCGTCGAGGCGATGCAGAACGCCTGGCGCTTCATCGACGACACGGCGCTGCGGGAGCGCCTGCGCGAGGCCAAGGGCATCGGCACGCCTGCGACCCGCGCCGAGATCATCCGCGGGCTGAAGGCGCAGGATTTCCTGGTGGCGGACGGCAAGCACATCGTGCCGACCGAGCGCGGCCTGGCGCTGTTCGGCGTATTGGAGCGCGCCGACCCGGCGCTGGTCGACCCCGGCGTCACCGCCCAGCTCGAGCTGCTGCTCGACGAGGTGTTGGTTGGCCGCACCGAGATGATGGGCGCGATCGACGCCGTATGCGCGCAGGCGTTGCGCATCATCGGCCGGCTGACTGGGGCAGGCGCATCGCTGCCGATGGCCGATCCGGGGACGAGGCCTGCGCCGGCTAAGCTGCGGCGAGGCAAGGGCCGTAGGGCTGGTCCTGCCGAACCCACCCGAAAGGCGGCGACGAAGCGGCCCCGCACGAAGAAGGTGGCCGTCGCTTCGCCAACCGCGAGCGAGACGCCGCTGCGCATTCCGTTCGGCAATAAGGATACCGCCCAGCAGCTCGGTGCGCGCTACCGGGCCGGCGGCTGGTATGCCCCGCCGGGCACGGCGCTCGACCCGTTCCGGGAGCGCGGCTGGCTGTAGGCCGCCTCGGCCGCGACGAAGTTGCGTGCGAGCGCATGATAGACGCCCTCATGGCAGACCAGCCGCGACGTGGCGTAGGCGATCAGCGACGCCAGCATCAGCGGCACGACCAAGGCGTGGTCGTTGGTCATCTCGGCGACGATGACGAAGGCCGTGATGGGCGCCTGCACCACGCCGGAGAAATAGGCGACCATGCCGATCACCACCAACGCCTGCGCCGAAGCGCCCGGCAGCAGCATCGCCACGTTCGCCCCCAACCCGGCGCCCACCGCTAGCGAGGGCGCGAAGATCCCGCCGGGGATGCCGCTGATGGACGATGCCACGGTCGCCAGCAGCTTTAGGATGCCGAACGTCGCGGGAATGCCGCCCTCGCCCTGCACCAACGCCCGCGCCTGCGCATAGCCCGTGCCAAACGCCGTTCCGTCCGACAGCAATCCGCACACGGCGACGACAAGGCCGCACAAGGCTGCGAACGCGACGCGATGCCGCATGACCAGGCGGCCCAGGCGGCCGGGAATGCTGCCGCCGAACAGGATCAGGATCCGGCTGAACCCGCCGCCGAACAGGCCGCCGAGCACCCCCAGCAGCGGCACGGCGAGCCACCCCGCCACGCTGCCGAGTGCCGCGTGGCTCGTGCCGAAATAGGTGTAGTCGCCCTGCAGGGTGAGCGACGTGATGCCGGCGGCGATGACGGCCGCGAGGATGGTGCCGCTCGTGCGCGCCTCGAACGATCGGCTCATCTCCTCGATGCCGAAGACGATGCCGGCGAGCGGGGTGTTGAACGCCGCCGCGACGCCCGCAGCCGCCCCGGCCAGGATCAGGCCGGGTTGCCGCCGCGGCGAGAGGCGTCCCACTGCGAACATGACGGAGGCGCCGATCTGCACCGTCGGCCCCTCGCGGCCGATCGACGCGCCGCATAGCAGGCCGACCATCAGCAGGGCCGTCTTGCCGAGCGCGATGCGCAGCGAAACGAGCCGCTCGCGCGCCGCCAGGCCGTGCAGTTGCCGGGCGGCGATGGCCTGCGGAATGCCGCTGCCGCCCGAATTGGGAAAATAGCGGCGGGCGAGCCAGGCCGACAACGCAAAGCCGAGCGGGGTCAGCGCGAACGTCAGATAGGGACGGCCGGCGACCACGGCCTTGAACACAGCGCTGGCCCAGTCGGCGGCGAACGCCAGCCCGACCGCCGCCCCGCCGACCGCGACACCCCCGGCGGCGAACACCACCCGCCGCTGCAGGCGCAATGACGCAATCCGAACCTGGCGCGGTCGTTTGAATGGGAGCTTGGCCATCGGTGGCAGAAGCTAGCCCGCCTTGCTGACCGTGGCATAGGCCGTGCGGTTCGCGATGCCGCCCAATGCGAAACCCGCGACCTCATTGCGCACGGCCGCGACCTCGACCTGCTGCAGCAGCAGCACGAACGGGTCGCGCTGCTGGCTGTCCCGCTGCAGGCGGCGATACTCGTCCAGGCGCTTCGCCGCGTCGGGCTCCCGCGCGTTCGCAGCCGCCCGGGCGCTCAGCGCCGCATCCTGCCAGTTATTTCGCCAGGCCACGGTCCGCATCGTGGCGGCCTCGCCGTTGTCGGGGTTGATGCAGAAGGCCTGCGCGTTGGAGTTCGGGTCGAAGTAGTCGGAGCCCCAATACAGCAGTGCCGCCTGGTGCTGCCGGGCCCGCGTCTTGGTGATGATCTGCCGCTGGTCGCCGGCCAGCAGCTCCACGCGGATGCCCGCCTCCGCCAGGTTGGCCTGCAGCGCCTGCGCGACCTCGGCGTAGGGCGGGACGGCTGGATGGTCGATGGTGAACGCAAAGCCGTCCGGGAGGCCCGCCTCGGCCAGCAGCGCGCGGGCCTTGGCGATGTCCTTGCGGAATGGCCGCGCGGCAAGCGCGCCGGGCATGCCGTCCGGCAGGAAGCCCTGGTGCACCTTCCAGGTCTGCGGCACGAGGTTGCGCTGGATGCCGTCGTAGTCGACCGCCCACTTGATTGCCTGCCGCACCTCCGGCTTCGCGAGCGCCGGATGGACAGCGTTCAGCGCCAGATACATCAGGATCGACCGCTCCCCGGTAACCAGACGCAGGCCAGGCGCGCCCGCCAGGCCGCGGAGCTGATCGGAGCTGAGGTTGCGGGCGATGTCCGCGTCGCCCTGCAGCAGCAGCAGCAGCTGCGCCGTTGGGTCAGCGACGTGCCGGACGACGACCCGGCTCAGCGCCGCGGCGGCCGGATGGCGGGGGTTGCGATCCAGCATCACGCTCTCGCCCGCCCGCCAGCTTCGCACCGTCCAGGGGCCGGAGCCGGCGCTGTTCTGCCGCAGCCATCCATTGCCCAGGTCGTCCCCGGCGGCATGGGACAGCACCAGATCGCGCTCCACGACGCTGGCGACAAAGGCGGTCAGGCAATACAGCACGAAGCTCGGAGCCTGCCGCTGCGCCGTCTGCAGTAATAACGTACGGTCGCCGTCGGTGCGGATAAGCTCCTCCACGTTCCCCGGCGTCAGGCCGAACTGGCCCAGGATGAACGCCGGCGCCTTGCTCAGCCGGATGGCGCGCCGCAGCGAGAACGCAGCGTCGGCTGCGGTCACGGGCCTGCCGGACGCGAAGACGGCGTCGGGCCGCAGGATGAAGCGCAGCGTCAGACCGTCCTCGCTGATGGACCAGCTCTCGGCCAGCTCGCCCCGCAGCCGGCTTGGGTCCTGCGGGTCCGGGATCACCAGCCGTTCGTAGACGTTGCCGGTGACCTCCCCGCCGGACGCCTCGAAGCTCTCATGCGGGTCGAGGCTGGTCAGGTCGTCGATCTGCTTGGCGATGACCAGCATGCTCCCGGGCGTGGCGGCATGCAGGGACGGCGCGCCGGCGATGGACGCCGAGGCAGCGAGTAGGGTCCGGCGTGTCAGCATGGGGTCCTACGCCTCCATCGGTTCAGTGCGCCTGCAGGCCGCGTTCGGTCTTGGAAGCGTCCGCGGCGGTGCGTGCCTCGGTGGCCATGGCTGCGGGAACCGGGTCCGCATGGTTGCCCCAGGCGCCGCGCACGTAGGTCGCCACCGCGGCGATCTCATCGTCATCCAACTGCGCCCGGAACGCCGGCATGCCGCCGCGCCCGTTCAGCAGCAGCGCCACGACGCCTTGCGGATCGCCCTGCACCAGCGCGTCGCCGGCCAGGGCGGGGAACGCCTCGGGGATGCCTTGGCCGTTGCGCTGATGGCATGCCGAGCAGTTCGCGACGAACAACCGCTCCGGCGAAGATTCGGCGGCATAAGCGGGGCCGGCCAGCAGGGCTGCGCCGAGCACCATGCGGGCCAGCATGTCAGGCGCTGGCCTGCTTGTGCAGCTTGGCGATCTGCAGCCAGGCCGACTCGATGGCTCCGGCCTGCCAGCCCGTGAGATAGCTCAGGTGCTCGCCGGCCAGGTAAATGCGCCCAGCTGGCTCGCATAATACGGGATAGGCGGTGCGCCGGGCCTCGTCGCTCCATTCGGCCCAGCCGCCCATGCTGTGCCGCACCCGATGCCAGGCGACCGAAAACGACGTCTCCACGTTGTCGCGATACTGTGGAAACACCTTCTGGCCGAATGCGGTCGCGAGCTCCGTGCGCTCGGCCGGGTTCATGGCGCTGACCCGGATGGCGGCCGCGTCGAAGTGGTAGTAGCCGAGCACGGTGCCCTTCGCGCCCTGCCAATCCCACGAGGGCAGCGAGATGCTGCCGATCTCCTCGTTGTCGGTGTAGACGTGGCCGCCGTAGATGAAGTGGTCCTCCTCCCAGAAGCGCCGCCGCATCTGCAGGCCGATCTTGCCGACGGGCTGGTAGGCGACCGCCGCCATCGCCTGCTTCACCGCATCCGGCACGGCCGCCTCGATGTGCCGAAGCACCGAGAGCGGGATGGTGCACACGCAGTAGTCCGCCCGCGTCGTGCCGCGCTGCCCGGCGGCGTCTTTCCAGGCGACCTCCACCCCGGCCTCGTCCTGGCCGATGCGTTCGGCCACGGTCGAGTACTGGATCATGTGGCCGACCGCGCGCTCGAAGCCCTTGGCGATGCGGTCCATGCCGCCCACGGGCTGAAACATCGTGCGCTGCTGCGTGAACCCGGCGACGGATCGCAGCGTCCGCCACGCCCTGGAATGCAAAATGTCGATCATTGCGAACGGCGTACCGGACTTGCCGGGGCCGGGATCGGTGAGGGCGCCGGGCCAGACGTCATAGCCGCGGCCGTCGGCGCCGGAGTAGCCGAGGTCCTGCCGCGACAGATAGCCCTCCCGCACCAGGTAGGCGACGAACAGCTCCTTGTCCTCGGCTGTCATGGCGGTGTCGAGCGTGCCCTTGCGCACCGCCTTCGCCAGCAGCTCCGCCGTATGCCCGCGCATGTCGGCCGCCACCTGCGCCTTGCGCACCGGCCTGCCTGCGAGCGGGCCGGAGCCACCTTCGAAGAACACGTACGACGCGTCGTTGTCGTTGACCATGACCTCGAGCGGGACGCCGAACTCCTTGGTGTAATGCAGGGTCGACTGGTGGTTGTATGGGATGCGCCACGGGCCGTGGTTGATGTACTGCCCGTCGTCGAACTCGCACGCCTGCGCCTCGCCGCCTAATTCAGTCAGCGAGAACCCGGCGCGCGCCGTCTGGCAGCGGCCGCCGGCGAAGCTGCGCGCCTCGATCACCTGACACTGATAGCCCAGCTTGGACAGCTCGTAGGCAGCCGTCATGCCGCCTACGCCGGCGCCGAGGATGACCACCCGCTTGCCGGCGCCCGACCCGGTCAGCGCGGGCGGCGCAGTCTGTGCCGACGCCATAGACATGCCGAATGCGTCCAGCCCGGCCATGACCAGGCCGGTGCCGCCGACCGCCGCCAGTTGATGGAGGAAGTCGCGGCGGGACGGCGCTGCGGTTTTCAAGGGGGAGAGTTCAGCCATGTCCGTGCCTCGCAATCGCGGCGGCGCAACGGTCGATATGCGCCATCAGTAGGGACCGGCATGCAACAAACGTTCCATCACTGCTCGATGCGCGACAATGGGGTCGCCACCATGGACCGGCTGGCCACCCCGAAGAACGGCTCCAACGCGCTGTCGATATTCCGCGGCATGCTGCCGGTCGAATCCCACCTCGGCGGCGGCGAGCCGTCGACGACGGTGGACTAGGACCGCAGCTGCGTAACGTTGCCTGCTTAGACGGTCTATGATCCTGCGTTCGGCTCCATGACGCTCTGCGGTCGCCACCAGGTGGCCCGATCCTAACGCATGTTTCCCAAGCGTTAGGCAAGTCAGTTCACGACATCAAACCAGCGCTCCCAGGCAGGCGGCTGGCTGCGCCCGGCTGTCTGGTGCGCGGCGCAACGGAGCGAGCGGCGCTGTGGCCAGCAAGCCACGCCAGCGTGTCGCACGGGATGCCGAGGGCTTTGACGCCGACGATTGGCCGTCACGGGCCTCGTTTCCTCGGCAGCGTTGCGAATTGCTTCTGTTTGCCCATTCAAAACTAATCTTTGTGGACTCTGGCAATCATCATGCCCAGTAGTAAGTGATTCTAGCTAATATAAACGACCTTATGCGAAACGAGGTCGTATAAATAAAGATCAATGTTAATCTAAAAATTGATATTATTGTAGGAACATACCTTGACAATCAATCAGACTGCAATGCCGTCAGTATCCGTATTGACACGCCCGAGCCGGGCCTTGCGTCGAGATTACTCAACACAGCTCAGCGTTCGACTCGCGAACGATAAAAAAACCCAACAAGAATGTTACAAATTGCGCTATACGAGCTATTTTGCAGAAGGCTATATCGAGCCGTCCCGGAGCAAAGCTTTCAGCGATGAGTATGATGACGATGCGAACTCGCAGACCCTTGTCATCTACAAAGGTAGTCAAGCCATCGCCTCGACACGAATTTGCTTTCTTACCCGCGGCCCCGGCGGAACTTCGTCCGGCGGGATCCCGGCGCAGCACATTTTTCCGGAGGAGGTCGAGACCATGTTGCAAAGCGATGCGGCAGCACCGGGACAAAGCATCGTCGAGATCAATCGCCTCGTCCGACATCCCGAGTTCGCCGAAGACAAGACGTTGATCTTCACCTTGTTTCGCCTAGCCGGCTACATGATCCTAAAAAACGATGCAAGGGTCGTCGTATCCTGCGTGCGACGAAATCACGTGCCGTTTTATACGCGGTTGCGCTTTGCCGAGATCGCGGGCCCGCGCCTCTATCAAGGGCTCAAGTTCTCTACCCATCTCCTGGGCTGTACGCGTGAGCGCTATGACCTCGTGCGAAAGATGGTGCCCTTGCTCGACGTCACTGGCGCCGGGCGAGAGCACTATGACCGCCTAAGTGACGGCGAGAGCGTCGCGGTCCTGCCGTGATGGTTGGTCCAAAGCTCCTGGTGCTGGCGGTTGGAACCGCGTGTTTCTTGGCTTTCAGTTGGGGAATGTTCCGGCACTTCCGCAATGTCGGGCCCATGCCGGTCGGCATGCGGCTAATCGGGGCGGTCAGCTTTATCGCCATGGCCGTGTTCACCTGGTCCGTGCTGGCCATGCCGCTGTCGCGCGTCTGGCCGGCAGTCCCGGTGCTTTCGTCCGTCGCATTGGCCTTGTTCGGGTGGGCGGTCGCAACGACGCGCAACGCGCAGTTCGCCGTTGCCTTCACCCAAGCTCAGCCCAAAATTCTAGTCACAGGCGGACCATTCCGTTATATGCGGCATCCGTTTTATACGTCATACCTGATATTCTGGGTTGCGACCTGCGTTGCAACCATTAATGGCATGGGTTGCATAGCGCCGCTTATACTCCTTGTTTGTTACATCATCGCTGCACGAAAAGAGGAGAGCCTCATCTCGCATGGCCGCTTCGGAGCTGAATATGCGAGCTATACGCGTAGAACCGGAATAGTCCTGCCCCGGCTCATCACGCGAAGGCAACAGCAGCTGGGTTGGAGGAACTGAAATCTAACATGGGAAGCGAACGCAACCGCCTTGGCATGGCTGACATGGCCGAGCGTCTGCGCGCAGAGCAGCTCGACCTGCTTACGCAACTGTTCCAAGTCATGGTGTTTGCCGGCCTTAACACCTTGGCCTTCCTATGCTGGATATTCAGCAGATCTACCCTTCGGATCAGCTGGGTGCTCCCGTTGTGCATCCTGCCGATTGCCTACGCCCTCGTCCTCTATCTCGGGTATTCCTGGCGGCGTCGACGCGATGCTGACATGAAGGCCGAGGTTCTGGCCGAGTTCATGCGATACTACGTTTGGGTGGTGCTCTGCCTGGGCCTGTTGTGGGCGCTGCTGCTGAATGGGCTGAATTCTGTCGCTGACGACGACCAACGCAGCGTCCTTTATGCGGTCACCGTCGGCGTAATCTCGGCTGCGGCGGTGCTGCAGCCAGTTCGCATCGCGTTCGCCTTCTGGGCGCCGGTGACGTTGGGCGCCCTTTTCATCTTGCTGCAGAACGGCCGGGTCATCGATCTCGAGATCTTTGGCCTGCTGGTGGGCTACTCGCCGCTGATCCTCTTCACGACGCTGTTCGTCAACAAGACCATCGCCAGGCGAGTGGCCCATGAGGCCAAAGCCAAGGACCAGGCGGATGTGATCGGCTTGCTGCTGCGCGACT